>CAJTVL010000006.1 GCA_910579425.1 uncultured Lachnospiraceae bacterium
AAAGTTTTTAGATATGCATCAGTTTAATGAATTGGCTGGGCGCTGAATTGTAACGAAAAGAGGATTTTATCTGCCACTGGCATGAATTAGTAAGTTGATTTGTATGGAAAAGAATAATATAATAAACACAGAAGCGGAGGAAAAGATAATGGATTATAAAGATAAAATCTATGATGTGTGGGAAGAATTAAGTATATCCAATGATTTCCTGTTTGGGAAGGTAATGCAGGATGCGCAGCTGTGCAGGGAGCTGCTCCAGAGAATCCTTCCGGAGCTTGACATTGACCATATAGAATATCCCGAATTGCAGAAAGGGATTAAACCGGATATGGATGCCAAAAGCGTAAGGCTGGATGTATATGTGCGGGATGGAAAAGGCACCGTTTATGACATTGAAATGCAGGTGGCAAATACGAAGGAGCTTCCCAAAAGAACAAGGTATTACCAGAGTATGATCGATCTACAGATGATTGACAAAGGGCAGTCCTATAAGAAGCTGAATCCAAGCTATATCATATTTATATGTCAGTTTGACATATTTGATACGGGGAGACATATCTACACCTTTGAAAACATCTGCAAAGAAGATAAAAATATCCCACTGGGAGACGGAGCTATAAAGATATTTTTAAATGCGGATGGGAAAATGGACGATGTCAGCAGAGAGCTGAAAGCGTTTTTGGACTATGTGGCAGGGAAGAAGTCAGAAGATTCATTCGTGAAGAGATTGGAAGAGGCCGTAAAGGCGGCAAAGAAAAACAGAGAATGGAGGCATGAATATATGACATTGTTAATGAGGGATCAGGAGAATATCGAAAAAGGGATCCAGCAAGGAATCCGGCAAGGAATTGAACAGAGCATATATGGAGTAATTGCAATATGCCAGGAGTTGCGTTTGTCAGATGATGAGATTTCAGAAAAGTTACAGGGGAGGTTTAACCTTTCAGAAGAAGAGGCGCAGGAGTATTTGCAGGAGTCGGAGAGAGAATTAGCTTGTCCTTAAATGGCGGTTCCCCTGGAAGAGAGTATGTGAATCGGCATTGATGGAATTATTAATTAACACAAAGGCAGTTTATGGGGTGTGTTGAACGTTGTAGGAAATATCCGCAGTGGCAGGGGGATGCCTGTCCTGCGGATATTTTTACGTGAGGGAAAACGATGCAGTAAATGTATATAGATTAATGTGCGGGGCTGCGGCAGGGAATAGAAAATGGAATAGGATGGCCGGGCTGGAATTTTTCCAGCCCTTATTTTTACGGAGGTAAAAGAGATTATGGAATTAAAAAGTTTTGACAACTTACAGCAGGCAAAGGATCTCGTAAGAGGGCTGCGTGACATCATGTTTTACATGGAAACTGCAGAGCAGGACAGGCTGATGCCGATTACTGTCCTCGCCCCTTCCGAGGCGGTATTGGAAAAAGTGTATTCCCTGCTTGAAGGAATGGAAGAAGAAAAATATCCAGGCGGCGGGGATTCCCCGCCGTTTTTCAGCGGGAATTTTCAGCCAGATAGTTCTCAACGGAAGCCTTTGTGATTTTCCCCTGAATGCTCTGATTTTCTTTTCCGCCAGTAAGCGGTAGGCAAGGTTCTTTCCAATCATAAGTATTTCGCATAGATCGTCTATTGTCAGTAGAAGATGTTTAATTACGCTATCTATTACATCCAGGTGGAACTTGGTTTTTCCGAAGAATATTTTGAAGAACATGATCGGCATTGTGGTAGCTATGGTAGAAATCAGACCATTAAGATTGAAAGAATTGGGAAAAAATATCAATTGGGAAGCAGAATACGATGCAAAAAGAGAATGCAATTTCCCAAAGCCTGCCGTGTTTTAAACTCATCGAAATAATGAGTTTGAGACAACAGCAGGAAGATGGGTTTTATTATGACTCTAATGGAATGCTGGCTGCTTTTGATACGGATTTAACTCAAAAAGTTAACAGAGTTGTTGTTCGGAAGGATATCTTGGATACTTTCCTCAGCAAGACCGGGATGAAGCTTGTTTGGTTGGTAGATGCCGAAAAAGAGATTCATGCTGGGGATTATTCCATTACAAAGTGGAGTGATTGGGAGGCTGTATTTATCTATGAAGGAGATAGCATAGCAGATGAAATCCATAGACTTCAAGAAAAAAACGAATAGAAATGAAGAAACAAATGCAAAGAGTCAAAGTATTATGATTTTTAAATTGAGATGGGAGAAAATGCATGGCAGAGAACCATCAACAGAATGGAAAGAATTCTGGCGTAATGAGGAGTTAAAATTGTATTGTAGTTTTGTAAATGTTCAGGGTGGTAAGATAGATATGGGATATATTGATTTGTGACAACATTGTTGTCACAAATAAGTTGGTCAAATCATCTGGCAATAATTTCAAAAGCGAGAACACCCGAAGAGCGTCATTTTTATATAACGCTTTGTATAAAAGAAAATTATTCGGCACGAGAACTATCCCGCCAGATTGACAGTGGATATTGTGAACGATATATGTTATCCAAAGAGAAACTGTTACCTGAGCCGATAAAAGGATTAAAAGAAAACCCATTTCTGGATTCTTATGTGATAGAATTTCTGGATCTGCCATCTAATTTTAAGGAACCTGATTTAAGAAAGGGCCTGATTAGAAATATGAAGGATTTTATTCTGGAGGTTGGCAGGGATTTTACGTTCGTTGATGAAGAATTCCGCGTCCAGGTTGGTGGTGAAGGTTATAAGATCGATCTGCTGTTCTTTCATCGGGGATTACAGTGCCTTGTGGCGTTTGAATTGAAAATCGGGAAATTTAAGCCGGAATATATATCGAAAATGGATTTCTATCTGGAAGCGCTCGATCGTCAGAAGAAAAAGGAAAATGAGAATCCGAGTGTTGGAATGATATTATGTGCATCTAAAGATGATGAAGTCGTTGAGTATGCTATGAGCAGAACATTGTCTCCAATGATGGTTGCAGAGTATCAACTCCAATTGCCGGATAAGAATATACTGCAAAAGAAATTACAGGAATTGATCAATATGCCTTTATTAGAAGAAGATGAGTAAGTTAACTGGGAAGCTAATGTTTGGTATGTGGAAAGCGAATCAGCAGGAAAGCGAGAGAAAGATACAACTTGCCGTTGCTGAGATTCATAGGACTGTGTCAGAGGGGAAACCTATATCAGTATCTGAACTTTCCAGAAATACAGGATTGTCGAAAGGATTCTTTTATAAGAACGAGCAAGTGAGAAGCCTATTAAATGAAGAGAAAGAAAAACAGGATCAGGGAACATTTGCCCGGATCAAGAGAGAGGTGCGAGATAAAAGCCTGGAGAAACAGGTAGAGTTATATCAAAGGGAAATAAAGAGGCTGTTGAATGAAAACGAAAATTTGAAGAAGGAGAACCGGAAATTGGTTAGAGCGTTGAATAAGCTGCAAAAGGAAGTGAAATAGAGAAAAGTGTGTATAGTGTTAAAACACTGATAAATAAAGGAAAACCTGTCTTGATACAAGTTTTTACACCCGATTTTGTGGTGTTCCTTTTGTCAGAAAAGACGAAAATTTAAAGCCCAGAAAGCTATGGCCTCAAAGTTGTTCTTACTTATTGACGAATTTCAGACATTGGACTGCAATCGCCGTTCAATTATCGGGTTATGCCTGACAGAGGGGCAGAAATATGGGGCGAACCTGATTTTGGCAACACAGTTCCTTGATGGCAATTTTTCGGATGCAGTCATTAGCCAATTTAGACGGGGGGGGTTTCGCTTTTATTTTCGTTTGACGGAAGAAGAAGCTGCGATTGTGAGCAGGCAGCTTGCCTATAACTTGAATTCCGGAGCGCAGCTGAGGAAAAAGCTTGCAGAACTTCCCAAAGGAAATTGCCTGATGGTCGGGCCGCATACTGTGGGAGAGAAGGAGGAAATTTCAGAGAATATACGTTTTTTAGAGATTGTTTGTGTGGAAGAAAGTACAGGGAAGATAGTGGTCGTTGTACCTGAAAGAGGCAAAGATCGTATCGAGAAGCCTAATAGAGCCACACTGCAGCATATAATAGATCAAGGTTCGCAGTATCGGGGAAAGCTTCATGCGAAAACACGATATCCACGTCCAAATTGACAGCGGTATCCCAGACAAATATATACAAGATCTAACTAACATTTATACAGCTACATATATAAAGAAGACTCTTAATGAAAGCGGCTTACCAAAGGAGGTGCAACTAAATGTCATCGAAAAGTTAATTGAATCAATAAAGACGAATAACGTTAATATCTAAGATCTAAAGCTCAAATAAGCTATTTACATTGTCGCATGCCATAGCCTGCGAGATACGGGCATGTGGCCCCCGCGGCATTCGCCGGATGTCTATGAGATGCTTTGCATCTCTTTGAGCAGCCGCCTGGCCCATTATCCGCGGGAATCAAATTAGCAGGGAAGGAGGCTTACAAATGTTAATCGCCATCTACAGCCGCAAATCCAAATGGACAGGAAAGGGAGACAGCGTTGAAAACCAGCTCATCATGTGCAAAGAATATATAGCCATGTTTATAGAAGGCGGCGGCTCGGCGGAGATCATCGAGTACGAGGATGAGGGCTTTTCCGGCAAAAACACGAAACGGCCCCAGTTCCAGAAGATGATGCAGGATATGAAGGAGAGACATTTCGACTATCTGGTGTGCTACAGGTTGGACCGCCTGGGAAGGAATCTTGCGGATCTTGCGAACCTGATGGAAGATTTAAACCGCAGGAACACCTCTTTTATCAGCATCAAAGAAAAATTTGACACGACCACCCCCATTGGAAAAGCCATGCTTTATTTTTCCGGCGTGCTGGCCCAGATGGAGCGGGAGCAGATTGCAGAGAGGGTGAAGGATAATATGATCATGCTGGCAAGAAGCGGACGCTGGCTGGGGGGAACCACACCTCTTGGCTATTCTTCCTTGAAGCTGGAAAAGGAGGTCAGCGCCCTGAAAAAGAAATCCATGTTCTGTCTTACCCAGAATCCGGAGGAAATCCATCTTGCCAGGTTCATCTTTTCCTGCTTTATGGAGAAGCATTCCATCACCAAGGTGATGGAGCATCTGCTCACGAACAATATGAAAACCAGAAACGGGAAGGAATTTTGTGTTTCCGGCATCAGGGACATTCTTGTGAATCCTGTGTACTGTATCGCGGACGAGGAAGCCTATGCGTATTTTTACGACCTGGGATGCCAGGTGTGTATTGATAAGGAAGAGCTGGATTACGAATCAGGGCTGATGGGATATGCCAAGACCACCTCATCTGTCTATAAGAACCAGAGCCTGCCCTGGGAATCATGGATCATATCCAAAGGGCGCCACAAAGGGATTGTCAGCGGGAAGGATTACGTCCGTGTCCAGCGTCTTTTGGAAAATAATAAGGGTAAGGGGGATAATTTCAGAAATCTCAGGAATAGTGTGTCGCTTTTGTCAGGGCTCCTTTATTGTACCTGCGGGCATCTGATGCGGCCTAAGAATTACCCGGAAACCAGGCTGACACAGAAGGGAGAGCGCACATTTTCTTACCGATGCCCTTACAAAGACAAAACCCATGGGGAAAACTGCAATAACCAAAACGTCCATGGAAATCTCCTGGATGAGGCGGTATGCAAGGAGATATTTGCCCTTACAAAGCCGGACGAGGGGATAATCCCCATGTTGGAAGAACTGAAGAGGCAGATCATGGACTCGGATATTGAAATCATGTCCGAAAAGCAGCTTATGACCCGGGAATATGAGAAAAAGAAAGCAGAGATACAAAAGCTGGTAGGTTCCATTAAGCAGATGGAAGCAGACAGCGTTTCCGTCAGGTATATTAATGAAGAGATACAAAAGCTGGATATGGAATGCCTGGGACTGCAAAAGAGAATCAAAATGGTGAAGAAGGATGAACACGAGAAAACGCAGATACTTGATTACATCAAAGAAATATCGGAAAAGCTGACTGACTTCCCCCGGATTTTTGATGCTCTTCTCCTGATACAGAAGAGGGCGTTTCTGAAAGAGATCATTGAAAAAGTCGTGTGGGATGGAGAAGTTGCCCATATCTACCTGAAAAGCCCGGTGCCAGAAAAGCACCGGGATATTTTCGTCCGTTTTTTGCAGGGCACCTGCTTTTTGGAAAAGGTAAACCGGCAGTGGTATCCAAAGTATCCAAAACAAAACCATCGCATTACCGCACCCGCTGGGCCCTACAATAGCCAGGAATTCCCCCTTTTCAACCTGAAAGGATATATTGGTCAAGGCTCTGGTCTCGCCTTTTAGGCTGTGATATGAGAAACAAATATTGTTACATTTCAGGACAGGATTCATAATTCCTCCCATATTTTTTGTTCAATAGAGTGAGTTGTTTGCATAATTGACAGACAGGGAACTTATAATTATAAGTTATGAGTAGCCGGTTTTTCTGTGCATAAAATCGGTAATGGTCTAAAAATCTATTAAAATGTCTTTCTTCTGCATTGAAAATCCCACAGGAATATGGTAGTATCAAATGCAGATTTAATAATTGAAAGGAAAGAAGATTATGGCACAGCTATGGGGAGGGCGTTTTACCAAGGCGACGGACGAACTGGTATACCGGTTCAACGCATCCATCACCTTTGACCGGACGCTCTTTGAACAGGATATAGAGGGCAGCATTGCCCATGCGGTGATGCTGGAGAAGCAGAAGATACTTACCTGCGAAGAGAAAGACAATATTGTGAAAGGGCTGACCGGCATCCGGGAAGATGTTCTGGAAGGCCGGCTTGCGATCACGGAGCAGTACGAGGATATTCACAGCTTTGTGGAAGCGGTTTTGACGGAGCGGATCGGTGAGGCCGGGAAAAAACTGCATACCGGAAGAAGCAGAAATGACCAGGTGGCTCTGGACATGAAGCTGTATGTGAGAGGGCAGGTTCTGGAGATTACTTCCTGCCTGGATCATCTGCTTGAAACTCTGCTTTCCCTTATGGAAAAAAATCTGAATACTTATATGCCGGGATTTACTCATTTACAGAAGGCGCAGCCCACCACCCTGGCCCATCACATGGGGGCTTACTTTGAGATGTTTAAAAGAGACGTTCTGCGGCTGCAGGATATCTACAAAAGGATGAACTATTCGCCTTTGGGCTCCGGCGCTTTTGCAGGGACTACCTATCCCCTGGACCGGTATTATACGGCGGCGCTTATGGGGTTTGAGGGGCCCACCTTAAACAGTATGGATTCCGTATCGGACAGGGATTATATCATAGAGCTTTTGGGGGCGCTTTCCACGATTATGATGCACCTGAGCCGGTTTTCAGAAGAAATCATTATCTGGAATTCCAATGAATACCGTTTTGTGGAGATTGACGATGGATTTTCCACCGGCAGCAGCATTATGCCCCAGAAAAAAAATCCCGACATTGCGGAGCTGGTGCGGGGAAAAACAGGACGGGTTTACGGCGCGCTGGTGTCGATCCTCACTACGATGAAAGGGCTTCCTCTTGCTTACAACAAGGATATGCAGGAGGACAAGGAGGTTACCTTTGACGCAATCGAGACGGTAAAAAACTGTCTCACGCTTTTTGACGGGATGCTCTCCACCATAAAGTTCCGTAAGGATGTGATGGAGGAGAGCGCGGTGAAAGGCTTCACCAATGCCACAGACGCGGCGGATTATCTGGTGGGAAAAGGGGTGCCTTTTCGGGATGCCCATGGAATCATCGGAGAGCTGGTGCTCTACTGTCTTGAAAAAAACAGCAGCATTGACGATTTGAGTCTGGAGGAGTTAAAGGCCATCAGTCCTGTATTTGAGGCAGATGTGTATGAAGCCATCTGCTTAGGGACCTGTGTGGAAAAAAGACTGACCGTAGGCGCACCGGGCAGGGAAGCCATGGAAAAGGTGATTAAAATGAACAGGGAATTTCTCGATCATCTGTGGTTTGATGAAAAGCGTAGCTGAAAGAAAAGGACAAAAAAGGAGATCAGAAGATGAACAGAAAATTAAAGGTTGGTATTTTAGGCGGAACAGGCATGGTAGGGCAGAGATTCATTGCCCTTTTGGAGAACCACCCCTGGTTTGAGGTGACTACGATTGCAGCCAGCGAAAGGTCGGCGGGAAAGACCTATGAGGAAGCGGTCGGCGGAAGATGGAAGATGGATACGCCCATGCCTCAGGCAGTCAAAGAGATTATGGTAATGAACGTGAACGAAGTGGAAAAGGTTGCCGCCGGGGTGGATTTCGTGTTCAGCGCGGTGGACATGTCCAAAGAGGAAATCAGGCGCATCGAGGAGGAATATGCCAAAACGGAGACTCCCGTGGTATCCAACAATTCCGCTCACCGCTGGACTCCTGACGTGCCCATGATGATTCCTGAAATCAATCCGGAGCATATGGAGGTGATCGAGTCCCAGAGGAAGAGACTTGGAACCACAAAAGGATTTATTGCGGTGAAACCCAACTGCTCCATCCAGAGCTATGCCCCGGTGCTCAGCGCATGGAAAGAGTTTGAGCCCTATGAGGTGGTTGCTACCACCTACCAGGCCATTTCCGGCGCAGGCAAGACTTTTAAGGACTGGCCGGAGATGGTGGAGAATGTCATTCCCTATATCGGCGGAGAAGAGGAAAAGAGCGAGAAGGAGCCCCTGCGGATCTGGGGAGAAGTAAAGGACGGCGTCATTGTTCCCGCCACATCTCCGGTGATCACCTGCCAGTGTCTCAGGGTACCGGTGCTGAACGGCCACACGGCGGCTGTATTCGTTAAATTCCGGCAAAAGCCCACGAAAGAGCAGTTGATTGAAAAACTCCTGGCCTTTAAAGGGAAACCCCAGGAGCTCAAGCTTCCCAGCGCGCCGGAGCAGTTTATCCAGTACATGGAGGAGGACAACAGGCCTCAGGTGAAGCTGGATGTGGATTTCGGAAAGGGAATGGGAGTCAGCGTAGGGCGTCTTCGTGAGGATACGGTTTATGACTGGAAATTTATCGGCCTGTCCCACAACACCGTCAGAGGAGCGGCCGGCGGCGCCGTGCTCTGTGCGGAGCTTCTAAAGGCGGAGGGCTATATTGGCTAAGCCGTTTTGAAGGAGACCAGAACAGATTTGAGCATAAGCTGCAGCAGAAATGAGGGAAAAGATTGCAATGGTGCCGGAACGTGCTTCGGAGCTTCGTTATTTAAATTCATATTTTGAACGGGAGAAAAGCCAGGTTCTGGTGGTTTACGGGGAAAAGAACGTGGGCAAAACCACCCTTCTTAATCATTTTGCCAGGGGGAAGGAAAGCTCCTTTTACAGGGCCCGTTCCGCGTCCGAGAGAGAGCAGTGCAGCCAGTGGGCAAGAGAGCTTGGAATGGGGAACAAAAGAGAGCCCCGGTATCCCACATACACAGAGATTTTCGGTGTGGTTTTTGGAGAAGCAGGTGGGAAAAAACTCCTGGTGGTGGATGAATTCCAGTATATGGTTAAGGCCGGGGAAGGGTTTATGAAGGAGCTTGCGGCTTTTGTGCGCAGCAGAGACGAGGAAGGGCCGGTCATGGTCGTTCTTTGCAGTTCTTCCATCGGCTGGGTGGAAAACAGCATGGTGAACAAAATCGGGGAAGCGTCGTCGGTGCTTTCGGGCTTTCTGAAGGTGAGAGAGTTAGGGGTGGAGGCGGTACGAAGCTTTTTCCCGGGCTTTACCAGAAGGCAGTGTGTGGAAACCTATGCCATCTTAGGAGGCGTGCCGGGCTTCTGGCGCCATTTTGAGGAAGATTTAAGCATCAAAGACAATATCTGCAGGCATATTCTTGACGCAGACGCCTATCTCTATGAGGAGGGGCAGAGGATTGTGGAGGAAGAACTGCGGGAAACCGGAGTCTACAATACGATTCTTGCATCCATCGCGGCAGGGCGGCGTAAGTTGAATGACTTGTATCTGCACACGGAATTCTCCCGGGCCAAGATCAGCGTTTATCTGAAAAACCTGATGGAGCTGGAATTGGTGGAAAAGGTTTTCTCCTATGATACGGAGGGGAAGGCGAATACGCAAAAGGGCGTCTACCGGATCAGCAATCATTTTGTCCATTTTTATTTTACTTATCTATATCCTAATTTAAGCAGCTTAGAGAGGATGAGCGCGGAGGATTTTTACAGGGAATATATTGCTTCTTCCCTGAATATTTATGTGGCGGATTACTTCAGCCTGTTTTGTAAGCAGCACTTCGAGAGATGGAATAAGCAGGGAAAGCTTCCGGTTAAGGTCAGCCGGGTGGGGGAATGGGTCGGAAAATTCGGAACCATCGATATTGTGGCGCAGAGCGAAGAGGGCAAAACCATTTTGGGAATCTGCAACTGGGAAAAGCCCGTCATGCGCTATGACGACTATGAGTGGTTTCTTTTCTGTGCAGAAAAGGCAAGGCTTTCGGCAGATTATATTTACCTGTTTTCCGTACACAACTTCGAAGAGCGTTTAAAACTGGAGGCCAAGGTGAAGCCGAATATGAAATTAATCAGTATGGATGAAATGTGATGGGAAAAAATCTTTATATCGCGGAAAAGCCCAGCGTGGCAAGGGAGTTTGCAAGGGCGCTTCAGGTCGGCGCCGGCAGCAGGGACGGGTACATAGAGTCCGCAGACGCTGTGATCACCTGGTGCGTGGGGCATCTGATCACCATGAGCTATCCGGAGGTTTATGACGAAAAGTACAAAAGATGGACGCTGGAGACCATTCCTTTTATCCCCTCTGAATTTAAGTACGAGGTGATTGAAAGTGTGAAGAAGCAGTTTCAGATTGTCAGCGGGCTGCTGAACCGGGAGGATGTGGAGACGATTTATGTCTGTACCGACTCGGGGAGAGAAGGGGAGTACATCTACCGTCTGGTAGAGCAGCAGGCTCATGTGGAAGGGAAAAAGAGAAAGCGGGTGTGGATTGATTCCCAGACTGAGGAAGAAATTCTGCGGGGCATCCGGGAGGCAAAGGATCTGTCGGAATATGATAATCTGGGGGCCGCCGCTTATCTGCGGGCCAAGGAAGATTACCTCATGGGCATAAATTTTTCACGGGTACTCACCCTGAAATACGGAAACTGCGTAAAATCCTACCTGAAAGCGGACAGGGCGGTCATAAGCGTAGGCAGAGTCATGACCTGTGTGCTGGGAATGGTAGTGAACAGGGAGCGGGAGATCAGGGAGTTTGTGAAAACTCCTTTTTACCGTGTGGCTGCAGATTTAAAGTTGAATGAAAAGAGCCTGGAATGTGAGTGGAAGGCCGTTGAAAATACGAAATATTATGGATCTCCGCTTCTGTACAAAGAAAACGGCTTTAAAGAAAAGAAAGACGCCCAAAGCCTGATCAATTTTTTGATGGAGGAGCCGCCGGTAACGGCCGTGGTAGAGTCCCTGGAAAAAAAGAAGGAGACGAAAAATCCTCCTCTTTTGTACAATCTGGCCGAACTTCAGAACGATTGTGCCAGGTTTTTTAAGATCAGCCCGGACGAGACCTTAAGGATTGCGCAGGAGCTCTACGAGAAAAAGCTGACTACCTATCCCCGTACCGACGCCAGGGTTCTTTCTACGGCTGTGGCGAAGGAAATCCACAAAAATATCAGAGGCCTGTCAGGCCTTGGAATTGTCAAAGAGCTTTCCACAGGGATTTTAGAGAGCGGCAGCTATCAGGGGATTGCTAAAACCAGATATGTGAATGACAAGCAGATTACAGATCATTACGCCATTATTCCCACGGGCCAGGGGCTGGGCGCCCTGAATTCTTTAAACCCTGTGGCGCTGAAGGTTTATGAGCTGATTGTGCGGAGGTTTTTGAGTATTTTTTGTCCTCCTGCAGTTTACCGGAGGCTTTCCCTCCGGGTTTCTGTGAAAGGCGAGCAGTTTTTTGCCAGCCTTAAGGTGTTGGAGCAGGAAGGGTATCTGGCGGCCCTTAAGTATTCCTTTGACAGGAAAGAAGAAAAAGACCCGGAGGAGGGCGGCGACAAAGAGCTTTCAGAGGCCCTGAACCATCTGCGAAAAGGGACGAAGCTTCCGGTTTCGGATATGCAGATTAAGGAAGGGGAGACAAAGCCGCCCAAACGCTATAATTCCGGCACCATGATTCTTGCCATGGAAAACGCGGGCCAGCTCATCGAGGATGAGGAGCTTCGCAGCCAGATTAAGGGAAGCGGCATAGGAACTTCCGCAACTCGTGCTGAAATTCTGAAAAAGCTCATAAATATTAAATACCTGGAGCTGAACAAAAAAACACAGATTGTGACGCCCACTTTAATGGGAGAGATGATCTATGAGGTGGTGGATCAATCCATCCGGCCCCTGCTGGACCCGGCCCTTACCGCAAGCTGGGAAAAGGGGCTGACCATGGTGGCCGAGGGGACCATCACTGAGGAAGAATATATGAGAAAGCTGGACGATTTTGTGTCCAGAAGAACTAATATTGTGAAAGGCCTGAATAACCAGTTTGCGTTAAACCGGCAGTTTCAGAAGGCCGCAGGCAATTATAAGAAGTAAGAGAAGGGCTGCGGCTCTTTCCAATATCTATCATATCAAAAACAGCGCGGGAAAGCCAGCGCGGAAAAGAGGAGAAGAATGGAACAATTTACAATTGAAAAGCTTTATAATCTGGAAGAAACCATAGCGGCGCAGCTCTTTGAGGGAGCCGTCTATCCCTGGGAGCTTCTGCCGAAGATCAGGGATTTCATTGTAGCCCTGGGAAAAAGCCTTCCCAGGGATCGCTACACGCAGATCAAGGATCGGGTCTGGGCAGCCAACTCTGCAAGCATAGCGCCTACCGCGTGTATCAACGGCCCGGCAATCATTGACGAGGAGGCGGAGATCAGGCACTGCGCCTTTATCCGCGGCAATGCCATTGTGGGAAAGGGAGCCGTGGTGGGCAACTCCACGGAGCTCAAAAATGTAATTTTATTCAATAAGGTTCAGGTACCTCATTACAACTATGTCGGGGACAGCATTCTGGGCTTTAAGGCTCATATGGGTGCAGGCTCCATCACTTCCAATGTAAAAAGCGATAAGACTCTGGTGGTTGTAAAATACGGCGAAGAAAAGATAGAAACAGGCCTTAAAAAGTTCGGAGCCATGCTTGGAGATCAGGTTGAGATCGGCTGCAACAGCGTTCTGAATCCGGGCACGGTGATCGGGCGCGACACAAATGTGTATCCTGTCAGCATGGTGCGCGGCTGCATTCCTGAGAGAAGCATTTACAAGAAGCAGGGAGAGATTGCAGAAAAAAGATAATTGTTTCATAACAGGGGAGGTAAGGAATGAGAGGTTCGAAAAGCTTAAACAAAAAGGCGGCGATACTTTGTTTCGCGGCCGCCATGGCGGTGGGGGCGGGCGGATGCGGAGGCAAGAGCCCCCTGGATCCCAAGGATCCCGTATCACTGACGGTATGGCATTACTATAACGGTTCCCAGCAGGCGGCCTTTGACACGCTGGTGGAGGAGTTCAACGATACCGTGGGATGGGAGAAGGGAATCCATGTGCAGAGCTTTTCCCAGGGCTCCGTTTCCGATCTGGAGACTGCGGTGCGGGATTCCATTGCGGAAAAGGTAGGAGCCGAGGCCATGCCGGATATTTTTTCGTCCTATGCGGATACTGCCTATGAGGTGGAGCAGGCCGGCGCACTGGCGAATTTATCGGAGTATCTTGATGAAAAGGAACTGGAGCGGTACGTGGACTCCTATATTGAAGAGGGACGGATTGCCTCCGACGGTTCCCTTCGGATTTTCCCCACGGCGAAATCTACGGAAATCATGATGATCAACAAGACAGACTGGGAGAAATTTGCAGAGGCAACCGGCGCAAGTCTGGACATGCTTGCTACCATTGAAGGGGTAAACGACGTGGCCCGGTCCTATTATGAATGGACGGACAGCCTTACTCCCGAGGTTGCCCAAGACGGCAAGGCATTTTACGGGAGGGATGCGCTGGCCAACTATTTTGTCATCGGAATGCAGCAACTCGGGGTGGAAATTTTCCATGTGGAAGAGGGAAAAGTGACCTTAAACGTGCCCAGGGAAGCGCTGCAGCGGTTATGGGAATGCTACTATGTCCCTATAGTAAAAGGGTATTTTGGAGCTTACGGTTCTTTTCGCTCCGATGATGTAAAAACCGGGGATATTCTGGCCTATACGGGTTCTACCTCCTCCGCCATGTATTTCCCGGATCAGGTGGAGCTGGAGGATGGCAGCTATCCCATTGATTATATCGTGATGCGGGCTCCCGTGTTTGAGAATGGAGAGCACTGTGCCGTACAGCAGGGCGCGGGGATGGTGGTTACGAAATCGGATGAAAGGCATGAATATGCTGCGGTAGAGTTTTTGAAATGGTTTACCCAGGCGGAAAAAAATCTTGAATTCGGCTGTGTATCCGGTTATCTGCCCGTGCTGAAGGAGGCAAACAGTGTGGAAAAGCTGGATCAGGTGATAGAGGAGCGTAAGCTGAAGGTGGCGCCCAAAACCTATGACTGCCTGACCGCTATTTTTCAGGAGATGGACGGTATGACCCTTTATACAAATAAGAGCTTTGAAAACGGTTCCGCCGCCAGGAAGGTTTTGGAGTATCATCTTGCCGATCAGGCAGCCGAAGACAGGGCCGCGGTGGTGGCTTCGCTGGAACAGGGAAGCAGTCTGGAGGAAGCGGCGGCGCCTTATGTAACCGAAGAGGCTTTCGACGAATGGTATCTTTCTTTCTGCGGTGCATTGAAGGATGCCGTAAACAAATAGAGGTATGGTAAATGAGGAATGACGAAGGTCAAAAAGGAAAAAAGCTGACCATATTTCAATTTTTCCTGGTTTCATTGATTGTCATTATGCTGGTGCAGAGCGCTATCACCATTGGCACCCTGATTGTCAGACGTACAGCCAAAACGCTGGAAGAATATTCCGGAGGAATGATGAGGCGGTTGGTGGAAAACAGACAAGTGATCCTGCAAAACGATATGAATCAAAGATGGTCGGCCATCTCTGATCAGGAGGGCTTTTTGAATAACAGCCTGCAGGAGTTTTTGGCGGACGAGAATGCGGAAGTGGAAGATCTTCTGCAATCAGACGAGTTGAAGAGGCGTCTTTTGGAGCGGCTGTTTCCGGAATGTCTCAGCATTTTGCAGAATAATTCTACTACTGGAGTGTTTCTGGTTCTGACAGGAGCCGAGCTGGAGACGGCGGGGGATTATGCCGGGGTTTTCATCCGGGATTCCGATCCCCACACAAATCCCGTTAATTATACGGATCTGCTTCTGGAAAGAGGCAGCAAGCAGCTCTCCAGAGCGTGGAATGTTCCCTTGGATACCAACTGGACGAGCCTGTTCCACATGGAAGGGATGGGCCAAAATCCCAAGGATGCTTATTTCTATGAGCCATGGCGCGCCGGAGTGGAATATCCGGAGGCAGATGCGGAGGATTTGGGATACTGGTCCCTTCCCTTTACTCTGGAAAAAAAGGATTCGGATACCTATGAGATGATTACATATTCCATTCCGCTGCGGTATGAGGGACAGGTGTACGGCGTACTGGGGGTGGAAATCTCCTGTCAGAATCTCTATGACTATTTTCCTGCCGGGGAGCTGAACAGCTCGCAGCAGTCCGGCTATATGCTGGCTGTGAAAAAGGAGGATGGAAGTTACCTGTTTCTGACCGGTAAGGGAATGCTCTGCGATCTGATCAGGTCTGCGGGCCGGAATTTTGCCCTGTCGGAAACGGGATACGATAATCTTTCCCTTGTACGGGATATAACGCTGTCCGGACAGGGAATCTATGCGGTGGAATGCCCGCTCAGGCTTTATGACAGAAATGTGCCTTATGAAAATACCGAGTGGGTATTGCTTGGCCTGAATACGGAAAGGGAGCTGTTTGGTATGAGCCGCCAGCTCTATTTTTGGATGTTGATTGCCGTTCTTGCGGGTCTTGTTTTCGGCGTTTTCGGCATTTATATTCTGGTCCGGCATCTGACCCGGCCGGTTCAGCGTCTGATGCAGTGTATTATGGAAGGAAGCGTCGGTCTGCAAAAGTTCAGGCTTTCCAATATTCTGGAAATTGACGCTCTCTATGAGGTAATCAGAGATCTGACAGAGCAGCAAAAAAAAGCCGAAAACATTCTTTTGGAGGAAAAGGAGCGCTATAAGGTGGCTCTTGAATCCTCCAAAGACATCTTTTTCTCCTATGATTTGCAAAATCATGTCCTGGATCTGGTGAATCACGAGACCATGAGCGGACGGTGGCAGAATACGGGGGACGAGAGCGATTTCATCAATCCGGACTATATCTACGAAGCGGACCGGGAAGCGGCGCTTAAGTCGCTGGCACTGGATACGGACAGTCCCTATGCGGAATTCAGGATGCGCTGGCCGGGGGAGGCGGAATTTATCTGGGTCGCTCTTTCGGGAAAGGTTGTCTGCGATACGGACGGACAACGCTGGAAGCTGGTTGGAAGTATCCGTAATATTCAGAAGCAGAAGGAGCGTGAGGCGGAGCAGCTCAGGAAAAATATGACAGACGCCGTCACCGGTCTTTACGCTTTCAGTGCGGGCATGGAGCTTTTGTCCAAGGCCCGAAGAAAGCAGCCGCAGGGCGTGATGGTGAATTTGTTTCTCCAGGATCTGAAAAACATCAACGAAAAAAACGGGATTGTATTCGGTGATCTGATTCTGGAGAATATTGGCGAATTGATTCAGGAAAGATGCCGGAGCATTTCCCGGGAAACAGGCTGTCATACCATCGCCCTGCGTCTGAACCAGGACGAATTTGTGATATGGCTGGAGGAACTGTCCAAAAAAGAGGCGGAAGGGCATATAAGGCTTCTGCTGGATCAGATCGGAGCCGGTTATGATGAGGAGGTTTTTCAGGTACATCTCTATGCGGGATTATGCTGTGGAGAGAACGAACAGTCTGCGGAAGAACTGATTTCGAAGGCAAAGCTTGCCCGCAGCATGGCACTTCCTTTTGCCGGAGAGAAGCTTCTTTTTTACAGGGAAATCCCTTCCTACGCCCGAGCCCTGCCGCCTGCGCTTGAGGGGCAGGATGTGAGCAGTCTGGGCTATGACAAGGATACAAGCCTTGTTTCCGTAGCCTTAAATCTTTTCGGCTGGGGCAGTGATTTCCCGGCTCAGATGCTGTTGATGCTTCAAAAGATCGGCCGGTTTTATCAGGCCAGTGATGTGCTGGTATCCATGCTGCGGCCCGATTTTAATTCAAATTACTTGAGCTACCAGTGGCACCATAGTCAGCAGGCGGCGGCCGAGGCCGTAAGAAAATATACGGAAGCGGAAAAAAATACATTTTTCCAGTGGCTTGGAAAAACAGAGGTACGCTATTTTACCAAAGAGGACAGTGAGCGCAGGGAACTTCAAAAATTTTCAAGCATAGAGCCCGGAAGTGAGGGAGTCCTCCTTCCCATGTATGACAGCGGAAGCTATATGGGAAATATCTGTATCCTTGGAGTCGATGCCTCTCTCTTAAACAGGCCGGGAGAGAATCAGAATCTGGAGGAGCTTGGCCGGGTAATCCAGGGACAGCTCAATCAGCAGCAGCATGATATTGCCAGCAGAGCAAAATCGGAGTTCCTTTCCCGGATGAGCCATGAAATCCGGACTCCTATGAATGGGATTATCGGTATGACGGCCATTGCACTGCAGCAGAACCAGACGCCTGAGAGGATCATGGACTGTCTGCAAAAAATCCAGTCCTCTTCCGACTATTTGCTGGGATTGATCAACGATATTCTGGATATGTCCAAAATCGAGAGCGGCAAGATGAAGCTGGAACCCTTCAATTTCAATATAGATGAAATGTTCGGCACGATCCGGGAATTGATCCTGACCCAGTCCTTAGCCAGGAAGATCCGGTTCGTTCAGGAGATTGAATTGGAGAATCATTGGTTTATGGCAGACAGGATGCGGATCAGTCAGGTATTGATCAATCTGCTCGGAAATGCGGTGAAATTTACGCCGGAGGGCGGAAGCATTACCCTTACCGTGAAAGAAACGCCGCTTTCCCGGCAGGAGAGCTCTCTCTGTTTTGCAGTGAAGGATACGGGAATCGGTATTGCAAAGGAAGAGCAGGATCGGGTATTCCGGTCCTTTGAACAAGCCGCCAACAGGAATCCTTCCAAACAGCAGGGAACCGGTCTGGGGCTTTCGATCAGCAGCCGTCTGGTACAAATGATGGGAAGCAATATTCAACTGGAAAGCGCCCCGGGCATGGGAAGTACTTTCAGCTTTACCATCCCCTTGACTCTTGGCGAGGACGAGCAGACCAGGGAGGAAAAGGAAGAAATTTTCTTTGAGGGACGCCGCATTCTGGTGGTGGAGGACAATGAGCTGAACGCCGAGATTGCCCAATATCTGCTGGAAGAAAGAGGCTTTGCGGTAGACTGTGTATATGACGGCTCCCAGGCGGTGGAGCGCATCCGTACCACGCAGCCCGGAACTTATGACGTGATTTTAATGGATATTATGATGCCGGTTATGGACGGACTTGAGGCCACCCGAACCATTCGCAGTATGGAGAGGGAAGACTGCCACACCATACCGATTATCGCCATGTCAGCGAATGCCTTTGACGAGGATCTCAAAAAATCCGTGGAATGCGGCATGAACGGGCATCTCTCCAAGCCTGTCGAAGTGGATAAGCTCTACGAAACCTTAAATGCGATCATCTGTAAGGAGTCATAGGAGAGGCTGAATCCATGCAAGAAGAAAAGAGAGAAAACCGTCGGGCGGCTTTTGGAACTGCCCGGCGGTTTTTGTAAGTTTTTACTTGAAACTCCATACTTATCATGATATAATCTTTGTCATGGGGATATAGCTCAGTTGGGAGAGCGATACGTTCGCAACGTATAGGTCAGGGGTTCGAGTCCCCCTATCTCCATTCCTTGTGGTAAGGAGGGGCCCGCGAAGCGGGAGGATGCCTTATCACTTCACCGCTGGTAAGAAGGGGCCCGCGTCAGCGGGAGGATGCCTTATCACTTCACCCCTTGGTAAGGAGGGGCCCGCCCGCATAGTGGTTGACTTTCCGGATAAGTTTTTAAGCCTGCCTAGACCGTCAAGTACAAGGTAGGCTTATTTATTTCCGCTTGTTGTTCCCGACTATGTAGGGAAGCAGTGCGGCAAGAAACGTTCCAAACAGTATTAACAATGTTAAAACTTCGTAGCCCCATTCTCTTAAATTGTGTCATTTTAAAGACATATATGTCTTGCACGGGTCTTTCCCGCAAAAAATGAGGGCTAACCAAACCATCTCATGGCTTGATTAACCCCCAAAATACGGTCTTTTCTTAGAATTTTCCTTCTTTCGCAGCTTCCTCAACGGAAACGGCAACGGCAACGGTAGCACCAACCATAGGGTTGTTGCCCATTCCGATCAGACCCATCATTTCAACGTGGGCAGGAACGGAAGAGGAGCCTGCAAACTGTGCGTCAGAGTGCATACGTCCTAAGGTATCCGTGAAACCATAGGAGGCAGGGCCGGCAGCCATGTTGTCCGGATGGAGGGTACGTCCTGTACCGCCGCCGGATGCAACTGAGAAGTATTTCTTGCTGGCTTCGGTTCTTTCCTTCTTGTAGGTACCTGCTACAGGATGCTGGAATCTGGTAGGATTGGTGGAGTTTCCGGTGATGGAAACGTCTACGTTTTCCTTCCACATGATGGCAACGCCTTCGGGAACGGAATTTGCGCCGTAGCAGTTCACCTTAGCACGAAGTCCCTCGGAATAAGACTTGCGCTCGATTTCCTTAACGGTGTTGGTGTAGGGGTCATACTCGGTTTCAACGAAAGTAAAGCCGTTGATTCTTGAGATGATCTTGGCGGCATCCTTGCCTAGGCCGTTTAAGATTACGCGCAGAGGTTTCTGGCGAACCTTATTTGCCTTCTCGGCGATACCGATCGCGCCCTCGGCAGCGGCAAAGGACTCATGACCTGCAAGGAAAGCAAAGCACTCTGTTTCCTCTTCCAGAAGCATTTTGCCAAGATTGCCGTGTCCAAGGCCAACCTTACGGGTGTCTGCTACGGAACCGGGGATACAGAAAACCTGAAGTCCTTCTCCGATGGCGGCAGCAGCGTCCGCAGCCTTGCGGCAGCCTTTCTTGATGGCGATGGCAGCGCCTACGGTATAAGCCCAGCAGGCATTTTCGAAGCAGATGGGCTGAATTTTCTTAACCTGCTCATAAACGTCGAGTCCGGCGTCCTTGGTAATTTTTTCGGCTTCTTCAATAGAAGAAATGCCGTAAGAATTTAAAACGGAATTGATTGTATCAATTCTTCTTTCATATGATTCAAATAATGCCATTTTTACATTCCTCCTATTTTAATTATTCTTTTCTGGGATCAATGATCTTAACAGCATCATCTACGCGGCCGTACTGTCCGCAGGCTTTTTCGTATGCGGTAGCAGCGTCATCACCCTTTTTCATGAAGTCTGTCATTTTGCCAAAGTTAACGAATTTGTAACCGATGATCTCGTTGTCGGCGTCAAGAGCGATGCCGGTAACATAGCCTTCTGCCATCTCCAGATAACGGGGGCCTTTCTTTAAGGTTCCGTACATGGTACCAACCTGGCTTCGCAGGCCCTTACCCAGATCTTCAAGGCCGGCGCCGATAGGAAGTCCGTCTTCTGAAAAAGCGCTCTGAGAACGTCCGTAAACGATCTGAAGGAATAATTCTCTCATAGCGGTATTGATCGCGTCACAGACCAGGTCTGTGTTTAATGCTTCCATTACGGTCAATCCGGGAAGGATTTCCGATGCCATGGCGGCAGAGTGAGTCATTCCGGAGCAGCCGATGGTCTCAACCAGCGCTTCCTGAATGATGCCTTCCTTCACATTCAGAGTCAACTTGCAGGCGCCCTGCTGGGGAGCACACCAGCCAACTCCATGGGTCAATCCTGAAATGTCTTCTACCTTTTTGGCCTGAACCCACTTTGCTTCTTCAGGGATAGGAGCACAGCCATGATGAACACCCTGTGCAACAGTACACATTTCTTCAACTTCCTTTGAATAAATCATGTGAAAACTCCTTTCAATTATGTAGATAATACTTATTGACAAAACGTTCTTTTTAATTGTGAATATTTTGTCATAATCATAGATTCTATTGTCGCATATCTTCCGCAAAAAATCCAGACCTTTTGGGAATTTTTAAGGGGATTTTTATTGAAAAGCTGGATATTGCCAGGACAGCTTCTCATGAAGCTTCCAGCTTTCTGTCAGGAGCGTCCAATATGGATGAAAAAGCGGTGTATGGAGGAGCAGGAACTTTTGCTCATATTTGGATATTCATAAAAAAATTGGATAAAAATTTGAAAAGCTGAATGCAGAAAAATACAATTTGCATATAATAATGGAATGAACAGATAAAAAGACTGCCAATTATAACAAAATATATCCCTGATATACAGAATATGGCAACTAAATAATTTGCACTACATAGAGATAAAAGACTTGAATTTATTTCAAGATATAGTAAAATAAATCATATATGCATAAAAGGAGAAGGGATCCATGACGGCAGAAGACCTTACGGTTGCAGGAATACGTTTCCGCACCCGTGTGGATTATGAGGCTGCGTTACGTGATCAGAAGAAGATTGATGCGATCAGGGCACGGATTAATTTAAGCGATCCAAAGGAGCTGTTCAAATTATTCAGTGTATTACAGAGCGGCAGTTACCGCTTTGAAACGCAGTTGGGAAGAAATTTTGATGACGAAATATATGAAAAGATAGAAAATTTAAAAAAGCAGGGGATCACCCCGGTCAATGCAGGCAAGATCCGGAAGGAGCCCGATCAAAGGGCTCATCGTTTTGGAAAGGCGAAAAAGGCGGCGATTTTTGCCGATAATGAAAATGGTAAAGAGCCCTCCAAAAGCCGGATAAATAAAGCCGTAAAAGCAAAAAAGGAAGGCAGGCAGAAGCCCGCGCAGCTGGAAGATTATGATAAGGAGATGCAAAAGCAGATTCTTGACGAGCTGAAAAAAAGAGAGCGCCGCAGGAAAATAATAGTAGGCCTGGCCTCTCTGGTGGCGGCAGGCAGCTTTGCCTATTTTGGGGTTTACTATTATTTCAGCGCCAGAACCAGTGCGGACTATGAGAATCTTGCCTCTCTCAAAAACAGTACGGTTCTTGCCGAAAACAAGACAAGAAATGAACTTTCTCTACATAAAACAGGAAAGCTTGAATTGCCGGATGTGCTGGAAGAGTATCAAACTTTATACCAGAAGAACAAAAAACTAATCGGATGGCTTAAAATTGACGATACAATAATAGATTACCCTGTGATGCAGACTTCAAATAACGAATATTACCTTGACCACAATTATAATCAGGAATATGATAAGAACGGCAGTATTTTTCTGGATAAGGACTGCAGTATTTATCCCCGTTCCACGAATTTAATTGTTTATGGGCATCATATGAAGTCCGGGAAGATGTTCGGCCAGCTTCAGCAATATGCCAAGGAATCCTACGGGAAAAAGCACGGGGTAATTCAGTTTGACAGCATTTACGAGAAGGGCACCTATCAGGTCATGTATGTGTTCCGCTCACAGGTTTACAATGAAGACGACTTCGTTTTCAAATATTATCAGTTTATAGACGCAAATTCAAAAGAAGAGTTTGATTCGTATATGAAAGAAATGGCGGCCATCAGTTTGTACGATACGGAAGTTACGGCGGATTATGGCGACAGCCTGCTCACCTTATCGACCTGCGACCATTCACAGGAAGATGGGAGATTTGTGGTAGTGGCAAAGAAAATAGGGTAACTCAGGAGGAGTGTTACGATGGTCAAGAAAGTAACTAAAAAGAAAAACAGAAGATTGAGGAGGCAGATCCGCAAGACGGTGGGCTGTCTTTTGATGGCTTCAGCAGTTTTTGTCGCCGCGCTGCCTGTGCCGGAGATCAGCGCTAGGAACGATCAGAAGGTAGAGAGAGTGGCGGTGGTGAACCATACCAGCAGTACGGATCTCACAAAGTTTGAACAGATTGACGGAAGAGACGCCCCCCTTGAGTGGAGAAGCAATGTGCCGCTTGTGGGTGATGATGAGCTCATCTATACAACGGCGGACGGTTTCTTGCAGTTTGCCTATATCAATTATAACGGGGAGTGGATCGCCGTTATTTTAGGGCACAAGATCAACAGCCTGCCGGGGGGGAGTTTTACGATCCCCGCACAGGTGGACGGATACAGAACCTATGACGTAAATATGACAAACGGCGGCTTGTGTGCAGTGGGGCAGGATGGCAGTTTTCTGTATTACAGGATACCGGCAGAGTATCGGTATACGGATAAAAATAATGTTCAACATATCGTTTTAGATACGGATAAAGCCATAGATTGGACGCAAAGCAGTCCAAGGTATCCTGGCGATGTAGATCCGGTGACAAATGTGCAGACATGGTATAACCTTATAAAGGCCCACGATGAAAGTTTTTCACCCTGCTATCAGACTGCGTTGTCTCAATGGGAAGGTATAGCAGATGAAGATTTGTACTTTGAGGATGGAACTACTACGGCAGCCTCGTTTTCGCTGCCGGTGAATACCGCGACACCTTCTCCTACAGAGTCGCCTTCCCCTACAGAGTCACCGTCTCCGACTGTCAGTGAGACGCCGACTCCTCCGACTGAAGGAACGCCTACAGTGACTCCTACGGCTGAGGGAATGGCGACAGCGACTCCGGAGGCGATGCAGACAGCATCACCGACACCGTCAGAGATGCCGTCGCAAACACCCACAGATGCGCCCGGACAGACACCTGAGGCCTCACCGTCAGAGGTGCCCACGGCTGCCCCGACGGAGACAGCCGTGCCTACACCAAGTGAAACACCGACACCTGTTCCTACAGAGACACCCTCATCGGATCAGGGGGATGACGATCTTACCTCAAACGGCTTTATTTCGTTGATTCCGACACCGGCAGTGTCGCCTACAGAAACGCCGGCGCCTTCAGTATCGCCCCAGACGGGTGAAGCCGGTGATTTTACAACCGGAAAAGGAGAAGCTACATATTATAATGCAGAAAAAGTTGTAGTTGCCAATGACAATGTGATTATGGCTGCCAACAACCGAGTTAGGAATTTGACAGGAGGGATTCTCCAAAGAGCAGGCGGTACTACGGTGCCTAAATATACCCGGGTAGGGGATGCGGGCGATGAAAGGAACGCCCATATGAGAATCCATAACGCTGCGGTAAGATATATCGGAAGGCAATATCTGAAGGAAGATTCGGAGAAAGGAATCTGGTCGATTGAAGGAGTTGTAAATAAACCTGAGTTGGGCGTATTTGCCGGATTAGGACAGCTCGTGCATTTGGTCACGGAAGCAGACCCGACCACAAAGTTAAGCACCCTTGTAGGAATCGGCGATTATGCTTTCTATGGCTGTACCTCCCTGCAGAGTGTGGATCTGGCAAACGGTATCAATACCATAGGAAACGGTTCCTTTGAACAGTGTTTGAATATGACCAGCTTCACGATTCCCAGAGCGTCAAATCTGATGGCTTTTGGAAAGGACGCATTCAGCGGATGCCGGAAATTAAAGAGTATAGTTATCCCCACCAATGTACGTGCTATCGGTGATTATTGCTTCCAGGACTGCGTTGCCTTAGAGACCATTGAGATGGGAGGAGACGGCACGGAGGTTGCCCTGAATGTAATCGGATGGAGAGCCTTTGAAAACTGCAGCAGTTTATCCTCCATTACCTTCCCGGGAACATTTACACAGACTTATCCCACGGGATGGGACATAAAGGCGAAGGAAGATAATAAAATTCCTATCACATGGTTCGACGGATGCAACAGCCTGCAGTATATTAAGATACAGAATTCGGAACTGGACATTGTCGATGATGACGAGATGAATATGGAGGGTCCTGATAATTCGGAAGACAGTCATGTGAAAAAACTTTTAAACGATCCGAACGCAGAGGACGATATTCTTGATTTTCTCGACAAGGTGCCGGAGTTGTTCTATTTTGAAGGCCCCGGGGCGGATGCCAGGATTTGCAATACTGCCAGAGTCCATTCAGCGGCGTTCAAATACATGAGCCAGGATAAATACGAAAAGGTGATGTGGTGCGAGGCTCATAACGGCGACCACAAAGCGATCTTCGCAGTGGATTCCAACAACCAGCTTGTGGAGATGACACTGGAAAAGGAATGCGGTATTGTGGACATTCCGGCGCAGATCGGAGCCAGACATATCAGCACCATCGGAGAGTTCAGCTTCGATAAGAGTAAGTGCTTCTTAAAGAGGATAAATATACCTTCCACGGTTCAGGTGATTGAGCAGAACGCGTTCAAGGGCTGTCACAATCTGGAGGATGTGATTTTTGATCAGAGAGGAGGCAACGGGCCGCAGATCGGAGCCAATGCTTTCGATACCCAGGACGCACAGCTTCACAGTTCGGATTGTGCGGATAAGGGCAGCACTTTCCATGCGCTGACCTTTACAGGAACCATTTCCCCTGCGTCCACGCCGTTTTTGTATGCGATGGATGCAAATAACAATTATAATAACGGATCCCAGCAGGAGAGCTTTATCACATTTTACAGCGGATGGCCCTCAAACCTGACTGTGCTCTATAACAAGGAAACAGACAAAAACGAGCTGATCAACTATCCGAAGATTGATGATCTGTTGAATTATGCGGTGAAGAGCTATGGCGGAGGCACGGCACCGGCGCCGTCCCCCTCATCGCCTACGACCAAGGACGTCGGGGATCCGGATGCCGCTGCAACTCCTCCGGCTGTGACGCCGGGAGGCAGCAAGCTTTACTATCCTTATCTTACTGCGGATAACGTGAAAGCGGCAAATGATGGCGCACAGAACTTCCTTACCGGCGGTGCAATGACAGGGGAAGAAACCGTGGCAGTGAACGGAGCGCTGAATGTGAACCTTCCGGCGGGGATCGAGTCGATTAAGCCGGGACTGTTCTCAGGAGTAGACAGTGAGAACGAGTCGGTTGTGGAAGGAGAGGATCCGAAGCCCGATACTTATATCCAATCCATTACTATGAATACGGTGGAGGAGGTAGAGCCTTATACCTTCTCGGGATGTAAGAATCTGGCAGGCTTTTATATGGCCGGGGGCAATAAATTAGGAGATTATGCCTTAAAGAACTGTGAGAAGCTTGCTGTAGCTGAAATCGGAGCAAGTATAGCTGAGCTGGGTATAAGGCCTTTTGCCGGATGTACGGGGCTGACGAATGTTAATTTTATAGAAAACCCCAATTTCACCTGTGATAACCGGATTATCTACGGGACGAAGGACGGAGCCAAAAAGACGCTGATCGAATGCCTTGAAACCAGAGACGAGAGAGTAAAGGCGGATGAACTGACCGGTGTGGAGAGCATGTACCCTGAGGCGTTCATGAACTGTAAGGACGTGGACAGTGTAGACTTTTCCGAGAGCAGTGTTGCGATCATACCGGAACGCGCTTTTGCAAACAGCAGAGTACATGATGTGATACTCTCAAGTGCAACTACAAATGTGCTGGAAGGCGCTTTCTGGAACTGCGACGATTTGAAGTATTTAACGATCAATAACCCGATTACGATTCTGGATAATAATATTTTTGACAAGGCGGAACTGGACGGCAATGACATTAAGCTCGATGCCGACGGAAAGCCTATCCTGACTGTAAGGGATAAGAAATTAACGCTGGTAGTTCCGGAAGGGTCAGTAGCGGAAAATTACGCCAACGGCAAGCCCTTTATCGGCCTGGAGGTAAGCATTCCGGTTGAATATTGGATTACACCTCCCGACGGAAGCGGCAGACCCTTTAAGGCCTACGACAGAACCACCACAAGGACCAAGTTTGAGGATCCTGAGGCGTGGGAGGAAGAGAGAGAGAACATAGAGCCTGACAAGGTAGATAAGGATCATCCTTACCCGGGATGGCAGTTCGAAAAGTGGGGCGAATATACGGAGAGCAGCGGGTCAGGTATTAAGACTCTGCAGACCTATGCCGAGTATACCCAGCTTGCAGGGGAGAAGTTCAGAGTAACCTTTGTGGATGAGAGACAGCCGGATGTTACAAAGAGAATGTGGTTTGTGGATAAAAATCCGGGTGAATCACTGACTTTCAGCGACATCAGAGATCCTTATGACACGGTGAATTTCCTGAGGTGGGAATCCGATAACGGGACAGCTTTTTCCGATCCGATCAATGCGAACGTAACATTTTATGCGGTATACAGGAACTCGGGAGGTACGGATCCCACACCCAGCGGCAACCCTAATCCCAGCGGGAGTCCTGGCGGCAGCCCTAATCCCAGCGGTTCACCTGGAGCAAGCATCACGCCCAGTGCGTCGCCCAGCGGAGGCAATAATAACGACAAGGATGACAAAGACGATAAGCCTACCGCAACACCCACTGCCACGCCGACACCGTCCAACGGAAATGATGTGGTGAAGTATACGGTATCTGTATCCGGCGGAAGCGGCAGCGGACAGTATGCGGCAGGGACAGTGGTGGCAATCAACGCTTACTACAGAGGAGAAGGCCAGTTGTTTGACAGATGGACTACTTCCACAGCGGGCGTAGGATTTGCCAATCCGGAGTCGCCCTCCACAACCTTTACCATGCCGGCAGCCAATGTGGCAATTACCGCGACTTATAAGACAGGAGGCGCGGGCACAGCAGCAACGACTACAAGCGGCGGAGGAAACGGCGGAAATACCGTTACCGGCTCAACGTCGAACAACAACGGCACTACGGTAGATATAACCAGACCCGGAATTTCCAACAGAAATCTTGCCGGGGCTACCGTGAGCGGCGCAACCGATAACTTCGTGGTGAAGGTGACGGAAGACCAGGCGGCTACCGATGCGGCTACATCAGCATTACAGGCCAGATTCGGAGACCTGAGCAGAATTAAATATTTCCCTATGGACATCAGCCTGTATGATTCCACAGGACGCACCAAGATTGCGGATACTTCTGGGATTTCCGTGAACCTGACTCTTCCTTTGCCGGATGAGCTGGTGCAGTATGCGGGGAATAATAAGATCGCAGCGATTTCAGGGGGTGCCCTGGAGGATCTGAATGCCAGATTTACCACCATAGACGGCGTACCGTGCATTAACTTTACGGCGACCCATTTCTCACCTTATGTGATTTATGTGGATACGGCGAATCTGACGGAGGCTGCGATTGACGCGACGCCCAAGACAGGCGACCCCATTCATCCGAAGTGGTTCCTTGCCCTTGGCATGGCATGCCTGTCACTGATCTTGTTCTTCAAGCGTGACAGGGTAGTCATCAATACAAAGACTGCATAGTAAGGGCCCGGCTTGTCCGGGCTGTTACATAGGAGTTCTCATGAACAGAAAAATTGCAAAATCACTGGGAGCGCTGCTGCTGATTACGGCAGTGGCGGTTACCCAGGTACCGGTATCAGATGTGGAAGCAGTAGCGACTGCATCTGATTTTGAAATGGACGGAACTAAATTATTGAAGTATTCCGGCACGGAGGAAATGGTATCCATCCCTGACGGGGTCAAGACTATCGGGGAAGAAGCCTTTTCAGGAAATGATCATCTGGTGCGGGTTGACCTCGGCAATCAGGTAGAGTCTGTGGGCTACCGTGCTTTCGCGGAGTGCGACAATCTGCGCACGATTATAGTAGGGGATCAGGTAGAGGAAATTGCCGCCGCCGCTTTCAGCAACAACAAGGAGCTGGTAAATGTAACCCTTGGGGCAGGTGTGAAAAAGCTTGGAAGCGGTGTGTTTGCCGGTGACAATCACCTGGAAACCCTCACGCTTTCAGAAGAGAATAATCATCTGCACTATTCCAACGGGATACTGTATGACGCGGATGAGACGAAAGTTTTCGCACTGATGCCGGCTTATGAAAAGGGAGCCTATACTCTGCCAAGCACTGTGCAGGAGATTATGGGTTATGCTTTTTGGGGAAATCCTTATCTTGAAAAGGTGACCCTTGGAAGCGGCCTCAGCCAGGTGCCTGCTTATGCCTTTTCCAATTGCGTGAATTTGAGGGAAGTAGAGATTCCCATGGCGGTTCGGGGAATAGGGGCAAAGGCCTTTGAGGATTGTGTAAATCTGACTGCAGTTTCTCTGCCGGAGACCGTGCTGCAGATCAGTGATTCGGCCTTTGACGGATGCCCGAAGGTGGAGTTCAGCGCCGCGCCGGGAACCTATGGGGCAGAGTATGCGGCTGCACGCAAGACCTCCGAAGTGGAAGAGGTGGAATATGAGGATGTGCAGGATGCCCAGGTGATTGACGCCGATTCGATTTCAGAGGACGGAGCACAGACGGGGGATGCGGCTGTTTCCGAATCAGAGTCTTCTGGACCGACAGCCTCCGGAACAGCAGATCCCGAGGCGACAGTTCCCGAAACAGACGGAGGGCAAACTACGGCTCCGACAACGGCATCACCAAGCCCGGAGCTGGAATCGGTCACAGAGTCCATAAGCAACAAGACACTCCTTGGAGAGTCCAGCATTGTTTCGGGCAGAGCCCTGATTTTTATTGATAACAGGCAGCAGTCTGTGATCAGTGGAAGAAGCGGCGGGGAAACCGCCAAAAAGGTAGATTTATCGGGAATACAAAATGCAGTAAATCAGGTGGGAGCTGCCTTAAGCAATGAAGCGGCGCAGGAAGCCCAGACGATAGGAAATCTGATGGCGGACAATGCCCAGAAGGGAAAGGATTTCCCCAAATATACCATCGTGGGGGACAATAAGATTGCCTCCCAGGCTTTTTACCGGGACAGCGCCCTTACGGCCTATGAGATAGAGGAAGGAATCACGCAAATCGGGGAGTTTTCATTTGCAAGATCCGGCCTTACTTCCGTGACCATTCCGGAGGGAGTAACCGGGATCGGCTACGGAGCCTTTTATCACTGTGATGATTTAAGCCAGGTGGAAATTCCAAATTCCGTGACAGAGATAGCGCCCTATGCATTTGACAAAACACCATGGATAGAGGAGCTGCAGGCAGAGGAATTCGGCATTGTGGGAGACGGGATTCTGCTCACTTATTCCGGAAGCGATAGCGTGGTGAATATACCCGAGGGGGTGAAGCAGATCGGCCCCGGCGTATTTAAAGAGCATATGGGGATTACGGCTGTAAATCTTCCGGATTCGGTCAAAGTAATCGGCGAGGAAGCTTTCATGAACTGCCGGAACTTAAAGACCGTGAACGGCGGAGAGAATTTGGAGAAGGTAAAGGACAGGGCCTTTATGAACTGCCCTCTGTCAAAGGTGACTATTCCGGAAACCATGCAGGAGGTTGGCCTTGGCGCCTATGCCCTTGCAGGCGGTACGGATACCGTGGTATTCATGGGTACCGATCTGCCGATACTCACCATGGAAAGCACGTCGGGGCGGCTTGCCAATCAGGAATATCGGACCTATGCCTTTGACAATATCAAAAATGCAATCATCCTGGATGGAGTCGGTGATTTAGACGGAACCGTTCTGGAAACAGGTACTTATGGCTTCAAAGGGATTGTTTCTTCGGAAACGGGAAGCCGGTCCGTGGACAATCAGGCGGGCGTATCCCAGCCGGAGGGTGCAGGTGTGAAACTGCAGTTTAACGGTACGGCCATTGCAGAGAGTGAAAATGCTCTGGCTCAGATTCCGGGAAATGAGGAAGCCTTTATTTTGGAGATCAACGACTCGGATGAGGCGGCAGCGCAGATTACAGCAGCCTACGGAGAACTTTACGGGGGCAGGGAGCCTTCCGGGCTCACGGCTTTTGATATGACGCTCTACGATGCCTCGGGTACCGTTCCGATCACAAGGCTTGGAAAACAGTATATTAATGTGCAGGTAAAAATGCCTGAGGGATTATCCGCGGAAAACCTGCATGTGGTTACTCTGGATCAGGACGGACAGTTAGAGGCCGTGGAGCATAGAGTGACAGAGTTGGAAGACGGAAATTATGTTCAGCTTACGGTCAATCATTTTTCCCCGTATGGGATTTACCAGTATACGCCCATGAACGGCCAGGCGGTTGTAACGGACGGAAAGGCCGTGATAACCAATTCTTCAGGCATTAAGGATGATTCGCCGGATACCGGTGATTTGATTCATCCCAAGTGGTTTTTGGCTTTAGGACTTCTGGCCTGCTCGGTGGCCCTGTTCTTTTACAAGGGGAAACCAAAGAAAGTAATGATAAAATAGAACTGTTTTTAACTCCCGGCATATGATAATTAAAAAGCCGGGAGTTTTTTATGCTTCGGGTAAGACATCAGGTTGGATGCAGCGATGAGTTGATCCGTTCCTGCGGGAACAATGGTGTAACCATAGCAATGCTGGATACAGGGGTGGCAGTCCACCCTGATTTTGATAATAGAATTATTGCCTTTAAGGATTTCGTAAACGGAAAGAGAAATGCCTATGACGACAGTGGGCACGGTACTCATGTGGCGGGCTGTCTGTGCGGGAGCGGAAGGCTTTCAGAGGGAAAATACAAGGGGATAGCCCCCCAAAGCAGGCTTGTGGTGGGAAAAGTACTGGATTATAAGGGAGACGGAAATGTAGATAATATGGCGGATGGGATGGAGTGGATTCTCAAGCAGAGCCGGGAATATGACATCCGTATTCTGAATATCTCCATCGGAATGGACGAAAGCATCGAGAGGAGCCGGATGGAGAAGCTTGTGAAATTGATAGATCAGGCATGGGAGGAAGGCCTGATTGTGGTGTGTGCTGCCGGAAATATGGGGCCGAACCCTATGACGATCTCTCCCCTTGGAGCCGGAAAAGAAGTGATTACCGTGGGCTGCCATGAGGGCGGGTATTTCAGAAATCATCCTCACCTATGCGAGGACTATTCCAGCCGGGGGCCGACGCCCTATGCCATGAAAAAACCGGATGTGGTTGCCCCGGGCACGGATATTGTTTCATGCAATGCACAGATTTCCAGAAGAGGGCGCTACTTCAAAAATGCCTATATCAGTAAGAGCGGCACGTCTATGGCGGCGCCGATTGTGTCGGGAGGTCTGGCGCTTCTTCTCCAAAAGTATCCTTTTTATACCAATGTCCAGGCAAAGCAAAAGCTGATGTACACATCCAGGGATTTGAATGAGCCCTGGCATAAACAGGGGTGGGGAATGATTCAGATCGACAGGCTGCTGGGGTGAGGGGAAATGTAGTACAGGGAGATGATACAAAACAGGAGCGATTCTCGGAAAAGAAAAGATTGACAGAAAATCTTCTATTGTATACAATTATACATGGCTTTGGCTGACAAGATTTCCAGTTATCTCTAAAGCCATGGAGGAGGAGATTACAGTGGAAGAGAAAAACAGATATTTTACAAACAGACCGGTATCATTGAATACAAAGAATAACCTGCTGGAAATTGAGGAGCACATGTACATATTGGATGACGTAAAAAAACCCAATGTGTTCAGAAATATGTTCCCTTACTCGGAGGTACCCAAAATTCCCTTTAACGACAGGATTGTGCCGCACAATATGCCCAGGGAGATCTGGATCACGGATACCACCTTCCGGGACGGACAGCAGTCCAGAGCGCCCTACACCACAGAGCAGATCGTAAAAATTTACGATTATCTTCATCGCCTGGGGGGCAAAAACGGCATGATCCGTGCCAGTGAGTTTTTCCTTTACAGCAAAAAGGACAGGGATGCGGTCTGCAAGTGTATGGAAAGAGGCTATGAGTTTCCGGAAGTGACAAGCTGGATCCGCGCCAGCAAGGAGGATTTTAAGCTGGTAAAGGAGCTTGGTATGAAAGAAACCGGTATTCTGGTGAGCTGTTCCGATTATCATATATTCCTGAAGCTGAAAATGAACAGGCGGCAGGCCATGGAGCACTATTTAAGCGTGGTAAAGGAATGTCTGGAGGAAGGGATCAGTGTCAGATGCCATCTGGAGGACATTACCAGGGCGGATATTTACGGGTACGTGGTGCCGTTTTGCCTGGAACTGATGAAGCTGATGGAGGAGTATCGGATTCCCATCAAGGTGAGGGCCTGCGATACCATGGGCTATGGCGTGAATTATCCCGGCGCGGTCATTCCAAGAAGCGTCCAGGGAATCGTCTACGCATTGCACACCCATGCGGGAGTGCCTCACAGTCTGCTGGAATGGCACGGGCACAATGATTTTTACAAGGCAGTGGTCAACTCCACCACCGCATGGCTGTACGGCTGTTCCGGTGTCAATACCTCTCTCTTTGGCATCGGCGAGCGCACAGGCAATACGCCTTTAGAGGCCATGGTGTTTGAATATGCCCAGCTTAAGGGTGATCTGAATGGGATGGATACCACGGTGATCACGGAGTTGGCTGAATTTTATGAGAAGGAGATCGGTTATCATATTCCGGAGAGAACTCCCTTTGTAGGGAAAAATTTTAATGTCACAAGAGCCGGCATCCACGCAGACGGGCTGCTGAAAAATGAGGAAATATACAATATTTTCGATACGGAGAAATTTTTAAACAGGCCGGTGCTCTGCGCCGTGTCCAACACCTCCGGACTGGCGGGGATTGCCCATTGGATCAATACCTATTTTAAGCTTGCAGGGGAGGAACAGCTTGATAAGTCCAGCCCTCTTGTGGCGGAAATAAAAAAATGGGTGGACGAGCAGTATGAGGACGGCCGGGTGACGGTCATGACAGATCAGGAGCTTTTGCAGAAGATTTCGGAACTCAGAGAAAATGAACGAAAATGAAGGAAAAGGAAGCAGTCAGGTTATGAGCAGTTATGATGTTAAGCGGGAAGTATCCGACAGATACTCTCTGCGCGGCAGAGTGTTTCACCGGTTAAGAGAGGATATTTTAAACGGAAAGTACAAGGAACATGAAGAACTGAAGGAGGTGGCAATCGGCGAGGAGCTAGGAGTCAGCCGTACGCCTGTAAGGGAAGCCTTCCGGCAGTTGGAATTAGAGGGCCTGATCCAGATCGTTCCCAATAAGGGTGCTTATGTGACAGGAATTACCGCAAAGGATGTAAAGGACATTTATATGATACGTTCTTCCTTAGAGGGGATGTGCGCCCGGCTTGCTACGGAGCAGATTACTGCGGAGCAGCTTGAAGAACTGGAAGAGAATGTGTATCTTGCCAGTTTTCATGCGTCCAAGGGGCATATGGAGCAGATGGCGGAGCTGGACAACAGGTTCCACCATATCCTCTATGAGGCCTGCAATTCCAAGATGCTGCAAAATCTCTTGCAGGATTTCCATCAGTATGTGATTCGGATCAGGAAGCGGACTCTTTCCACCAAAGAGAGAGGTATTGCATCCAACGAGGAGCACAAAGCCATCATGGAAGCCATCAAGGCGGGCAAGCCCAGGGAGGCGGAGCATTTCGCCACGGTTCATATGGAAAATGCCTATGATAATATTGTAAAAAGCGGTATCTATGATATATTTGAAGCAGAAGAGAAAAAATAATTGGAGGTAAAGGATGGAAAAAATTAAGATGACCACCCCTCTGGTGGAGATGGACGGGGATGAAATGACCAGAATCCTCTGGCAGATGATCAAGGAGGAGCTTTTGCTTCCCTATATTGATTTAAAGACAGAGTACTATGATCTGGGACTGACTTACAGGAACGAGACAAATGATCAGGTGACGGTGGACAGCGCCAATGCCACAAAGAAATACGGTGTGGCGGTGAAATGCGCAACCATCACCCCCAACGCCGCCAGAATGACGGAGTATAATCTGAAAGAAATGTGGAAAAGCCCCAATGGGACTATCCGGGCAATCCTGGATGGAACGGTATTTCGCGCGCCCATTCTGATTCGGGGGATTGTGCCCTATGTACAGAACTGGACCAGGCCCATTACCATTGCCCGTCACGCTTATGGGGACGTTTACAAGAATGTGGAGATCAAGGTTCCCGGCAAGGGGAAGGCAGAGCTTGTCTTTACTGCAGAGGACGGGAGCGAAATCAGGGAGACGATCCATACCTTTGAGGGGCCCGGCATCCTTCAGGGGATCCATAACACGGAAAAATCCATAGCCAGCTTTGCAAGAGCCTGTTTTGGCTATGCCATCGACACCAGACAGGATTTATGGTTTGCCACCAAGGATACCATTTCCAAAAAATATGACCACACCTTTAAGGACATTTTCCAGGAAATTTATGATGCAGAGTATAAGGAAAAGTTTGAGCAGCTTGGAATCGAATATTTTTACACCCTGATCGATGATGCGGTTGCCCGCGTGATCCGTTCTGAGGGCGGCTTTATCTGGGCCTGCAAAAATTATGACGGGGATGTGATGTCCGACATGGTGGCCACTGCCTACGGAGATCTTTCCATGATGACTTCCGTGCTGGTATCGCCCGAAGGGGTTTATGAGTATGAGGCGGCCCACGGAACCGTGCAGCGCCATTATTATAAGCATCTGAAGGGGGAGGAAACCTCCACCAATTCCATTGCGACGATTTTTGCCTGGACAGGCGCGCTGCGCAAGCGCGGGGAGCTGGATCAGATTCCGGAGCTCATGGCCTTTGCCGACAAGCTGGAGAGGGCCTGCATCAAGACCGTGGAGGACGGGAAGATGACCAAGAGCCTGTCTTTGATCTCTACCTGCGAAAATCCGGTGATTTTGAACAGCCTGGATTTTATTAAGGCGATCCGGGAGACGTTTGACGCGCTGTGAGCGTTTTTGGGCTAAGATTGAAAGAATGCGTATTGCCTGTGCGATAGAACAGCTTCCAAATGGTGAAGATATAAAGAAATTATGAAAGGCTGCCTAAAGCAAAGAGGCAGCCTTTCACAATTTGCATATCTATTTGTCCTGGTCAGAACTGATGGTTAAACCTTTATCGATACGTTTTATTCCATTTTGTATGACTTCCTTAGCTTTTTCTATATTATCGGTTTCCAGCAATGCCAAAATAGAATCTAACAGGATACACAATTCTTGATTATTCATAGCCTCACCCACTTTCTATCGACACCGTTTACAGGATATTTTTATTATATCAGCCGTAAATTGAGGTGTAAAGACTTTTAGCCCAATCATCGTTCTCACAGTTGGCTTAACGGCATATATGTTGTATAATTTAATAAACTTGTCACAACCGGTTTTTGGAACGGAACTATACAGAAGGAGGAAGTGACGGTTTACGGGGCGAAATTTTGTCGTGCTGGCGCGGTGAAAATGCAGCTTACCAGAGCCACGGCTTCCGGTACGGAGCAGGCAGCATATCCGGAGTGTAAACAGTAAGGGAGGTTCGGTTTAAGATGGGGCAGATGACAAAGGAAGCGAAGAAATCAAGATACAAGAAAGAAAATATTCAAAGTGCGGCCGCCATGGCGTGGCCGGCGATTGTGGAATCCTTTTTTACGGCCTTTGCAGGGCTGGTGGATTCCCTTATGGTAAGCTCTCTGGGGGCTTATGCGGTGGCGGCGGTGGGTTTGACCACCCAGCCGAAGTTTATAGGGCTTTCTTTGTTTTTTGCCCTGAACGTGTCAATCTCCGCCTTAGTGGCAAGGCGGAGGGGAGAAAATAAAAAGGAGGACGCCAACCGGATTCTGCATACGGCCCTGATTTTCCTGTTGATTGCGGCAGTGGCTTTGAGCATCCTTTTCGTGGCCCTTGCCGGCCCCATTATCAGCCTGTGTGGTTCCACGCCTCAGACGCATGAGAGCGCGGTGGCTTATTTTCGCATTATTATGGGAGGAATGATTTTTAACTGTATTCAGATGGGGGTCAATTCGGCCCAGAGGGGAGCCGGAAACACCAGGATCACCATGCGCACCAATATGACCTCCAGCATCATTAATATTATTGCCAATTATCTTTTGATCAACGGCCATTTCGGATTTCCCGCATTGGGAATCCACGGGGCGGCCCTGGCTACCGTCCTGGGAACGGTGGTGGCCTGTGTCATGAGTATTCTCTCCATTATGAAAGCGGACGGGTTTATCAGTATTCCCTATATGGTCAAAAACAAAGTAAAGCCTGCGTGGAAAGCTTTTGTGAATCTGATCCGGGTGGGCTACAGTATTTTCTTCGAGCAGATTCTCATGAGGATCGGATTCATGCTCACCGCGGTGATGGCCGCCCACCAGGGCACGGATGCCATGGCGGCTCATCAGGTGGGGATGAATATTATGGGATTGTCTTTTTCCTTTGGAGACGGGCTTCAGGCAGCGGCGGTGGCCCTGATCGGGCGCAGCCTGGGAGCCGGCGACAAGGAACTGGCCAGGGAATACGGACGTATTTGCCGTATGATGGGAGGAACCATTGCGGTCTGCCTGGCAGTAATATATTTCCTGGGAGCAAGGCCTCTCTTTGGTCTCTTTTTCACGGAGGAGCATATCGTGGACATCGGCGTCAATATCATGCGGGTCATCATCCTGGTGGTTGTATTCCAGATCAGTCAGGTGATTTATATGGGGTGCCTGCGGGGCGCGGGAGACACTCTCTACACGGCCGCGGCTTCCACCATCAGCGTCACCATTATCCGTACCGCAGTCTCCTATCTGGGCGGTTATGTCCTGGGCTGGGGAATCGTAGGGATTTGGCTGGGCGTTTTGGGCGACCAGGTTTCCCGGTTTCTCTTTGCCTCTGTACGTTTCAAAGCCGGAAAATGGACGGAAATTAAAATTTAAGGAATATTTTTCCGATCTTGTCCATATATTATTATATGTCATAAGGAGGAGAGGTGAAATATGGCAAGGGGACAGAGAAAAACAGTTGAGGAAAAAATCGCGGAGAAGGAGAAGCTGATACAGGCCCTGAAAATCCGGTTAAAATCGGAACAGGGAGAGCTGGATGCCCTTTACCGGGAAAAAAGGGACAGGGATTTGGAGGGGCTTAACCAGATTTTAGCGGATGCGGGACTGGATATTGGCGAAGCCTCCGATATTCTCCAAAGCTACATTCAAAGCAGAGAGCAAGAAGAACAAAGCGCCTGAGTTTTCGGGCGCTTTGTTCGTGGGGAAAATCTTGTTCTGATGTTGTATATCATGGATAAATAGTGTAAAATTAAAGGGAAAGAAACAGCATGTGGTGCGTTTTTCAGCGCCCTCTTTGGGGCGTGTGGCAGAAAGGAGAACATTATGCTTGCGACATTGATTCCTTTATTTGACGAAAAAATGAGTGTTCGGGCGTACTCGCTCTTTACCCAGAAGAAGAATTTTTTGCTGAATCCCAGCTTTCAGGGAACCGGTTCGAATGACGGTGCGTCCAGCGTTACAGGGCTTGAAGTGATTGAAAATATGGGTCTTGAAAGCGTATCTGCGCAGAAAGAGGTTTTTGTGGCGGTGAATAATATTTCCGTATTTTCGGATGCTCTGCTAAAGAGCACGCTGCCTCATGAAAGGCTTGTTCTGCTCACAGACAATTCGATTGAGCCACAGGACATTTATGTCAACCGGCTCCGCAGTCTGAGGGAGACGGGATATAAGCTTGCCATCCGCAAGCTTCCTGTGCAGAGCTTTGAGGAGTATCGGGAAATCCTGCTCCTGATGGATTATATTTTTCTTGATCACAAGAAAATTGATATTCATATGGCGCAGATTTACTTTCAGAAGGTTTACCCCAATATTAAGCTGTGTGCCGGAAATATCCAGACACAGGAGATTTTTGAGCAGTTAAAGCAAAAAGGCGGTTATGAGTTCTTTGAAGGGGAGTTTTACCGGATGCCGGTGACGAAGGGGCAGACGAAGGTAGCCCCTTTGAAGGTGAATTATATTGAACTGCTGAATGTGGTGAATGCAGATGATTTTGAACTGACAAAGGCGGCGGATATTATCGGAAGGGATACGGCTCTCGTCATATCCCTGCTTGCCATGGTAAACAAAATGGCTGTAAACTCCGAGATCACATCCATCCGCCATGCAGCCGCCATGTTAGGGCAAAAGGAGCTGCAAAAGTGGATTAACACGGCGGTGGCCGGCAAGCTCTATGCGGATAAACCCAACGAGATTACAAGGCTGTCTCTGCTGCGCGCAAAGTTCGCCGAAAATCTGGCGCCCTTTTTTGAGCTTGGGCAGCAGGCGGAAGAGCTTTTCCTGATGGGACTTTTCTCCGTGCTTGACGTGATTTTTGATCAGCCTATGGAGGAGGCCCTGAAGCTGGTAAAGGTGTCCGGGGAGATCAGCGATGCCTTAATCAGCCATACCGGTATTTTGGCGCCGGTTCTGGAGTTTGCTCTTTCTTATGAGCGCGCCGACTGGCAGGAGGTGTCCAGGCTGATGATCCTGAAAAATATCGGTATGGACGCAGTATATGAGGCTTATGTTCAGACTCTTGGATGGTATCGGGATTTGTTTTTGTGAGAGTGAAGACTGCCTGTAAAGGCGCATGAAGGAACGGAAAGGACATTTTCAGAGAAATCTGGGACGGTCCTTTCTTTCATTTTGGGTTTTAAATTGTTTAGTATGGCGTTTTTTGTTTTCCGAAAACTTTATACTTGCATAATTAGAAAAAAATGATATACTAATATAGAACATATGTTTGAACAAATGCTGGCATATATCAGACAGTGACCTATTTGGTAATGAGTAAGGAGGACGGAAATGGCAGCTTTTTCAGAGAAGAAATCAGAATTTGATAATGGATTAGGAATGAATTTGTCGCTTCATACATCTTTAGTGCCAGTAGACGGAAGATATGTTTCGGATGTAAGAATAAAAAATAATAATGGTGACAGGTTAGAAGAATACTACAAATGGCAGTTTATTTATTCTATAATTAATAGTTCAATGTATAATAAAGATTATATTGGAACGGAAGTGAGATTCCCAAAAGGAAATAAGTCTTCTGCTCCACTTAAAATTGATTGTGTCATTTTCGACAGTGTAGACTGGATAGAAAAATATAATGATTATTGGAGAAATAAGAATATCGATAATATTGACTGGCTAAACGAACATATTATTGCAGTTGTAGAGTTTAAAAAAGGCGATAAAGAAATAGAAAAAGTATATAATGGTCAGATTAAGTCTGCAATGAAGCAGAAAGAACCTTCGATGGATTATGTGTTAGGAATATACTACGATACAGAGAGGATGTATTTATTTCACCGCCGAAACGGCCTGTTTTTACGATATGATGAGAATAAAAATATTAAGGGAGACAGGAGTAAAACAGGAGATTTGTCCTTACAGTTGTTTGACCCTTATATTTATTTGCCGGATTTTAAGGAATTGATCAGTAATATGAATAAGAAAGTTGACATTGATAGAAGCGATAGAACGATAGATGATTTAGATACAATTACCTCAAGGTTGACAATATCACTTCAAGATGCACTGTCAGATGTTTTAAGGAGCTTAGATAAAGTAGGATTAGTATCTCAAAGAGGATATGAAATACTTATTCAAACATTTGCTTTAAAAATTTATGATGAAAAACATAATAAGAAACATCCGACGGATAAACTTAAATTTTATATTACGGATGAGGAAAGTTCATTTGAATCACTAAGGGATGAAGGTATACAGAATTTTATCTGTCGATTGAAAAATATTTGGGAAAATGCAGAGGGGGAATATTCACAAATTTTAGGAGAACAATTGATAGATTGGAGAGAAATAGGACAAATTCGTGTTATTGTTGCAATATGCAGAGCGTTTCAGGACTTTTCGTTTGTCCGTTCATCAAAAAGTGACATATATCAAATGATATTTTACAATTTTGCAAATGCTTTTAAGAGGGATGAATCGGCACAGTTTTTAACTCCTTTACCTATCATAGATTTCCTGGTAAAAATAGTAAATCCCAGAAAAGATGATACTGTTTTGGATCCCTGTTGCGGAATTGGTGATTTTTTGTCTTTATCATATGTTAATGCATTGGATAAGCCTGATGAGTGGAAGCTTAGCGACGCAAATGTGTATGGTGTAGATATCGATCCTAATATGATAAAGTTAGCGACATTGAATATGTTATTAAATGGGGATGGAGAAGTTAAACTCTTTTATAAGCCAGACATGGGATCGATATCATGGAAGATCGCTATGGGAAATCCGCCTGAATTAGTTGAACTAGAGGCCGCCAAACAAAAAAATGGGGAGTGGAATAATTGGTCTGATAAGACAAAATTAATGCAATTTGACGTTGTGTTGACAAATCCGCCGTTTGGAGAGGATAGAGCATTCAGGCCTTCAAACGATTATGAAAAGAAAGTGATCGAAGCATATGAATTGTGGAATGTCTTAGGTGCTGATTCTATAGATAAAGGGATAATTTTTTTAGAGAATGCCTATAGAATGCTTAAGGTTGGCGGTAGAATGGGAATAGTTCTTTCAAATTCGATATCATCAATTAAGAAGTATCAAAAAGTACGCGAGTGGTTAATGAAAAAGATGAGAATAGTGGCAGTGTTTGACTTACCGCCGAATGTATTTGCTGAAACGGGAGTAAATACCAGTATTATCGTTGCATATAAACCGGATGAAGATAGATTAAGGAAGATTATAGAAAGTAATTATTCGATATTTGCAAAAGATATAAAGAGTGTTGGATATGAAAAAAGGACGTCTAAGAGAAATGTTGTATTTAATCCTACCTATAAGATCGATTATACTTCGTTTGAAATTGAAAAGGACGCTGATGGAAATTTAGTTTTGGATGAAGAGTTCTCAGATATTATTAAAGAATTTAGAGATTGGTGTGTGGGTCAAGAGAAAGAGATTAATTATCTGTTTTTAAAGGAGGATTAGAGCATGAACTTTGAACAGGTTCCAAAAGAAATTTCAATTGACGAAGTTATAAATAATGCATACTCTTTATCGCCTTTGATGTATAAAAAAGTGCAAATAAAAAATAGAAACGTTAGAAAAATATCAGAGTTGATTGTAGAGGACAATAATTATGAAAAGGGGAATGAGCCAGGTAGCCAATGGTATGTAAAAAAATCAAACAAGTATTTAATTAGAACTAAGGCATTACAGGATTTTAGCTTCCTTATCTATCCCAAAGGAGAGGCAATAGTTCCGATCAATCCCAGAAAATATATTGGCGGCAATCTAAAGCGAGGAGAGATCTTGCTTTCGAAGGATTCTAACATAGGAGAAGTTGCCATTGTCTGCGATAGTGAATGTGATAGTTCGGATTTTAGCAGTGGGATTGTCAAGTTGAATATTAAGAATGAATTCAATCCGTTTTATGTTTTTGCATGTCTTAAACATGATTCTTTTAAGGAACAGTTGACCGTACTATGTCCAAGAGGCGCTACAATTAAGCATGCGGGTGAACGCTGGAAAGAGTGCTGCATTGCTTTCCCGAATCAAAATAATTCCGATGAAATTATTTCACATATATCTGATGCAGTGCAAATTGTCATGAGTATGGAAAAAGTAATTGCAGATAAATCACAACTTATTTTAGATATTATTACGCAGAATCTGATAAAGAGTCAAAAAGACGGAAAATACGTGTATGAGTATCCTACATATAGTAGTTTTGAAAAGGAAAAAAGACTTGATGCAGCAATATATTGCAAAGAATATAAGGATAAGATACAACTAATAGAAAATTATACAAGAGGATATTATACTCCAAGTGAATATGGGTTTACTATAATACCAGGCCCAAGTTTGGAAATAAAAATTTTAAAAACAAGGATAGATTCGGATGAATACATACCTGGGTTTTATAAACTGTTATTACCAACAAACATTTCTGAATATGGTACAGTCAATAAAATTCAATATTTAGGGACAAAGAAGAAATTACCACTAATAAAAAAGGGTGATATATTATTTGGAGAGGCGGGATTTCAAAAAGGAAGATCTATTGTTCTGGTAGATGAGATTGATAATTGTACAACAAATGCTCATGGATTATATGCAAGGAGAGAGGACTTAGATATAAGAAAATCGATTTATTTCAGATGTGTTTTTGATTGGTATAGAAATATGGGATTGATTGATTTGATGGCAGTCGGGGGATCCGGAGGACATTTTTCACCTGAATATTTTGACTACATTCGAATACCTAAATTTCCGGATCAGGTTATTGATACTATAGTCAGTCAATATTCAAGCACTGTGGATATTAATTTTGGATCGAATGTTAAGGAAATGAAAGATATTAATTTAAATGACTATGGGATCGTACAGTTGGACAGGAAAGTTAAAATTCTAAAAGAATATATTAGTGGGACGATAAGCAAGATATTAAACGATGAGAGGGTGTAGGTAATAAAAAGAAAGGCTTAATAAAATGAAACAGGAGGTTTTCTCATGTACCGTCTGGCAATCTGTGATGACAATCAGGCAGATGTATCTTATCTGCAGGCTCTCCTGGAAAAGTGGGCCGAAAGCGCGCAGACTTCCCTGAAAATAGAGAGCTATCCCTCAGCGGAGGCTTTTCTTTTTCAGTATGAGGAGGATAAGTCCTTTGACCTTTTGCTTCTGGATATTGAGATGGGCAGGATGAGCGGAGTGGAGCTTGCCCGAAGGCTCCGCCGGGAAAACCGCCGTGTCCAGATCGTGTTTATTACAGGCTATATGGAATATATCGGGGAAGGCTATGATGTGGAAGCGCTGCATTATCTGCTCAAGCCGGTGACGCAGGAAAAGCTCTGCAGTGTTCTTGACAGGGCGGCAGAGCGGCTGAAATCAAAAGAGAAAGAACTGTGTTTGTCTTTGCCGGGGGCGGTGGTGCGGGTTGCCCTGTGTGAAATCCGCTATCTGGAGGTGCAGAGGAACTATGTGACCATTTATGGAGAGGAAGCTTACACGGTGAAGAGGACTTTGAACGAATTGGAGGAAGAACTGGATGAGAGCTTTTTCCGCACAGGAAGGTCACATATTGTAAACCTGCATTTTGTGAGGAAGATTACCAGGACACAGGTGATTTTGAAGGACAAAACAGAGCTTCCCCTTTCAAAGAAGTTCTATGAGAAGATGAACCGGGCGATGATACAGTATTTTTAACGGAGGCCGGGAAATGCCATTGTCAAAAATATCCTTTCGTGAAAAAAGAATAGACAGGCGGATTGCAGCCTATCAGAGCGATCTTATCGCCACCCACTATGCGGAGGTAGAGAACATGTACCGCCAGACGCGGGGCTGGCGGCATGATTACCGCAATCATATCCAGGTACTAAAAAGCTATCTGGCCATGGGGGACATTGAGGCTGCCTCCCATTATCTGGACGCCCTGGATGCGGACTTGAATACCGTGGATTTGGCTATGAAAACAGGAAATAAAATGACAGATATTATCCTCAATAGTAAGATTTCCCTTGCCAGATCGAAGAATATTCAGGTCGTGGCGGACGCCCATGTTCCGGTGGAACTGTCTACCGCAGAGATTGACCTGTGCATCATCATAGGCAATCTTTTTGACAATGCCATCGAAGCGTGTATGGCTCTTCCAAAAGAGGAGCGGATGATACGGGTGTACATGGAAATGAAAAACACTCTGCTTTATATTTCGTTCACCAACAGCACGGCCCTGAAAAAGCAGAAAAAGGTGAATGGACGGTTCTTCTCCTCCAAGGGGGAAGGACATGGTTATGGACTGGTGCGTATCGATACCATTATCGACAGGTATCAGGGGTATATCAGCAGGAACAGCGAGGATGGCGCGTTCACTACGGAGGTGCTTTTGCCACAGTGAGCCTGAGAGTATGGTTATTGGAGTTTTTTGCTCCGGAGTATTTTCGTCCCCCCGGTCATGTATTTCGTCCCCGAAATGCATGGCCGGGGATTTTTTGCGCTATAGTGGAGGACGAAGGGAAAACCTTATCACAAAAAGGAGAGCAGAGAAAAGATGAGAACCGGAAAAAAGGGAAGCGCCGCATCCAGAGGGGCGCTCTTACGCCGAACCAGGGCGGCCGCAAAATATGGAATGCTGAGCAACAGTCTGTTTATGGGAAAGGAAGCATTCAGGGAGAGTCCGGTGGTGCTTGTGATCACAATGATGCAGGCCCTGCTTGCGGTGGCGTGTTCTGTGCTTGAGTTGTATGTGACTCCGACGATCCTGGGAATTCTGGAAAGACACAGTGTCAAAGGAGGGATGCCGGCCGGGGAGCTTTTTGGCGCCGTCAGCCTTTTTACGCTGGCCGGCATGGCTGTTTATGCTTTTTCTGACTATCTGGATAAAAATAAGATGATTGTAAGAATGCCGCTTCGATTTTCCATGATCCGCAAAATGTGGAAAAAGGCAGGGACGTGTTCCTATCCGGTTCGGGAAAGCCAGGATTTTATCCGTTTATTTACAAAGGCTACCGATGCATCCAAGGGCGACCACTCGCCGGCGGCGGACATCTGGAATACCTTTGCCAAAATCATTCAAAATTTTATGGGATTCGGGATTTATTTATATCTTCTGGCCCGGGTAGATATGGTAATCGTGTTTGTGACCATGGCGGCGGCTGTGACAGGCTACCTGGTCAGCAAAAAATTAAACGGCTGGGGTTACCGCCACAGGCAGGAGGAGGCAGACATTAAAAACAGGTTTTTCTATCTCCGGAATAAGACCAGAGACCGCCTGCTGGCAAAGGATGTGAGGATCTTTGGAATGGGGGAATGGCTGGGAGAGCTTATGGACAAAAGCCTTGAGCTGCTGCAGGATTTTTATCTGCGACGGGAGAGGGTCTATCTTCTGGCAGATGCCGCGGATATTGTCCTCTCCTTTCTGCGCAATGGGATTGCATATATCTGGCTTTTGCATCTGACGGTTCAGGGAGATTTAAGCGCCGCGGAGTTTTTGCTTTATTTTACGGCGGTCAGCGGCTTTACCGGGTGGGTGAACGGAATCATGCAAAGCGTTTCCCTTCTGTATAAGCAGAGTCTGGAAATCTCCTGTATCAGGGAGTTTGTGAATTATGTGGAGCCTTTCCTTTTTGAAGGGGGAAGAAAGCTTTCGGTGGACAGGATGGCCTCTTATACCATTACGCTTAAGGATGTGACCTTTCGATATCCGGGGGCGAAGCGGGATATTTTTTCCCATTTGAATTTGACCCTCCGTCCGGGAGAAAAGCTGGCGGTGGTAGGCGTAAACGGGGCGGGAAAGACCACGCTGATCAAGCTGCTGTGCGGGTTTTACGATCCGGATCAGGGAGAGGTGCTGCTCAACGGGGTCGACATCAGGGAATTCAACCGCAGGGAGTATTACCGACTTTTTGCGGCAGTGTTTCAGGATTTTTCCCTTCTGGCGGGAGAGGTGGCGGAGAATGTGGCCTCCTTTGACAAAAAAACGGATATGGACAGAGTGAAGGATTGTCTGGAGAAAGTGGGACTGAAAGAGAAGTTTGAGGGGATGCCGGAGGGCCTGCATACCCACCTGGGAAAAGAGGTTTATGAGGATGCGGCGGAGCTCTCCGGCGGGGAGATGCAGAGGCTGATGATGGCACGGCTTTTGTATAAGGACAGTCCTGTGATGATCCTGGACGAGCCCACGGCGGCGTTGGACGCCCTTGCGGAAAGCGATATTTACCGGAAATATCAGGAGTTCTCCGAAGGAAAGTCCTCTGTCTTTATTTCCCACAGACTGGCCTCCACACGCTTTTGCGACCGTATCATTCTGCTTGAAAACGGAAGGATTGCAGAGGAGGGAACCCATGAGGAGCTGCTGCGGCAGGGGAGGGCCTATGCCCGGCTCTTTGCCATACAAAGTAAATATTACGGGGACAATCTGAGCGAAGAGGAATTGAAAGCAAGTACAGGATTTCAGGAAAGGAGCGGCGGAGAATGAAGAAAAAAAGAACTGCCGGAACAATTTCATGGAAGGAAGCCTGTGCGTTGAATAAAAGGGCATTGTGCCTGTGGCTGCGGGAATGCCCGGCACCCTTTCTCTCCGCGGGTCTTTACTCGGCGATCACCGCCCTTGGCCCCTATCTGACAATCTATTTTTCCGCCCGGCTTCTGGACGAGCTGGCCGGGGCAAAAGGGCAGGAAAGGGTGCTCAGATGGGTCGTGCTCCTGTTGGCCGCGGAGGCTGTGGTTTCTCTGTTAAGGGCGCTGAGTTTCAGGTGGAAGGAGGCGCAGAGTTCCACGATTTATTATCGGGGAGAGGAAAGGCTTTCCCGGAAAATACTGACCATGGATTTTGCCGCGGCGGAGGATACGGATACTTCTGACCTGCTTGGCCGGATACAACAGAGGGAAAACTGGACCGGATGGGGGATGGGCATGGTATATGTATTTTTTCAGAATTTTTTGGAGGAGGCTTTCAGAATGCTGGGGGCGGGAGCCCTTACGGTTTCGCTTTTCTGCCTGCCTGTTCCGAGGGAGGCCGGATTTCTTACCTTCCTGAATAATCCCCTTTGTATTCTGGGGCTGACAGTTATAACGGTGGGGATTGCAGTCCTGTCCTCTTACCTTGGCACATTGGCCCAGATGCGTATTATGAGGCATGATGAGAGTATGAAGATGGGGAACCGGAATTATTTTTTCTGTATGTCCTTATTTCGGGAAGAGAAAAGGGCGCTGGATATGCGGATTTACAGGCAGGATGTCTTCGGGACAGAGAAGGTGCGGCAAACGGCAGACATTGACGGAGGGTTTACCTCCTCCATGGCAAAAGATGCCAGAGGAAAAATGGGAGTTCTCTATGCACTCTCGGCGGCGGTTCCCAAAAGCCTTATGTGGGCGGTTTATCTTTTTGTCAGCCTGAAAGCTTTAGGCGGCGCTTTTGGGTTGGGCTCCGTGACGCAGTACATCGGCGCGATTACCGCTTTTTCCGGGGGGCTGTCCGGGATGCTCAGGGTGTTGGGGGCGATGAAGGTGAACAGTGACACGCTGAAAATGACCTTTGCATTTCTGGATATTCCAAACGAAATGTATCAGGGCTCCCTGACTGTGGAAAAGCGTTCCGACAGAAAGTATGAGGTGGAGTTTCGCGATGTGAGCTTCAAGTATCCCCACACGGACTGTTATGCGCTCAAAAATATTTCCCTGAAATTCAGGGTGGGAGAGCGTCTGGCAGTGGTGGGGCAAAACGGCTCCGGCAAGACCACCTTTATCAAGCTCCTGTGCCGCCTTTATGATCCTACGGAGGGAGAAATTCTGTTAAACGGCATCAATATACGGAAGTATAATTACAGGGAATATCTGAGTATCTTTTCCGTGGTCTTTCAGGATTTCCAGCTTCTTGCCATGGAGCTTGGAAAAAACGTGGCCGCCGGGGACAGAGCCGATAGAAGATGGGGGCTTTTGGTTTCGGACAGAAACAAGCGGCCCGGCAGGATGGAGGGGAATGGACGAGAGACAGAGGGGGATTATGACCGAGAAAAAGCGGCAGAGTGCCTGGAAAAAGCAGGGCTTAGCCAGTGGCTCTCTGCCCGGCCGGGAGGACTGGATACCATCCTTTATAAAGACCTGGATGAGAAAGGAGTGCAGATATCCGGCGGAGAGGCACAGAAGATCGCCATTGCCCGGTCGTTGTACCGCGACGCCCCTTTTATGATTCTGGACGAGCCCACGGCGGCTCTTGACCCGGTGGCGGAGTATGAGATCTACACCAGATTGAATGAGATCGTGGGGGATAAAACCGCCGTTTACATCAGCCACCGGCTTTCCTCCTGCCGTTTCTGTGATGAAATCATCGTTTTCCATGAGGGGAGCATTGTACAGAGGGGCAGCCATGAGAGACTGCTGGCAGAGGGAGAAGGGAAATATAAAGAGCTTTGGAATGCCCAGGCGCAGTATTATGTAAGAGAGCAGAAGAAAAGGCGGCAAAAAGGATCATAAATTGAAAACCGCCGCTTCCTAAAACATTGTCAATTTCCTCCGATTGTGATAGGATTACAGGAGGAGGAAAGGAAGTCAAAATGAGAAAAAACAAGATACGAAACAAGATTCTGTATGAGATCCTCGACTGGTCAAAGGTGATCCTGACAGCCCTTGTCATAGCCTTTGTGGTCAGCCATACCCTGATTGCCAATGCCCAGGTTCCCACGGGCTCCATGGAGACTACAATCATGAAGGGAAGCCGCATTATTATAAACCGTCTGGCTTATCTGAGCGAGGATCCTCAGCGGGGGGATATTATCGCTTTTTATTTCCCGGATGACGGAGAGTCCCTGTACCTGAAACGGATCGTGGGCCTGCCGGGAGAAAAGATCGAGGGCGTTGACGGTATGATTTATATCAACGGTAAGCCTCTTAGCGAGGATTATATCCGTGAGCAAATCAACGAGGATTTTGGCCCCTACGTGGTGCCGGAGGATTCCTGGTTTGTCATGGGGGATAACCGAAATAATTCCCTTGACTCCAGATACTGGGAGGATAAATTCGTAGAGAGGGATGAGATTGTGGGAAGGGCCGAGATCGAGTATTACCCTGAGTTTAAGAAGTTCTGAAGATTTTTTACGATCTTTACGAACCGATCTCTTGATGCTAAAATATCTAAGGGCAGGGAAAAGATTGTCTCTGCATTTAACTGAGAACAGGCGTTGGAAAGGAATATATTATGAAAGAAAAATGGGAAGAATTTAGAGGGACACTGACAGAAATCGTTATGATGAGCAAAAAAGAATTTCTGCTTACTGCGGCAGTCTGCGTTTTGGGCGGGATGGTATTCGGCATGTTGATTTCTCCGAGGAAATCCACCACCATCGGCAGCAACAACGGAAACAGCAGCGGTAATGGGAACCGGGGAAACGGTATCAGTGACAAGAATGACGGCAAAAACGCCGGCAGCGGGCAGGAGAAGCTTGCAGACTGGCAGGAAGTGGAGGAAAAGGAACTGGGAGCCGAGGCGTAAAGGATGCAAAGCCAAAGCTTTGAAAGGAGCAGAGAATGAAAATCACATTAAAGGACGGGTCTGTCAAAGAGTATGAGGGACCTAAGAGTGTTTATGAGATTGCGGCAGATTTGAGTGAGGGGCTGGCAAGGGCGGCCTGCGCCGGAGAGATCAACGGTAAGACAGTGGATCTGCGCACGGTTGTGGATGAGGATTGCGGCTTAAATATCCTGACGGCCAACGATCCGGAGGGGCTTCGGGTGGTAAGGCATACCTGCTCTCATGTGCTTGCCGAGGCGGTAAAACGGGTATTTCCCCAGGCAAAGTTAGCGATAGGGCCGGCCATTGACAACGGATATTATTATGATTTTGAACATGAACCCTTTTCCAGAGAGGATCTGGACAAGCTGGAAGCTGAAATGAAAAAGATCATCAAGGAGGGGAAGAAGCTGGAGCGCTTTACCCTGCCGAGAGAGGAAGCCATCAGGTCTATGGAGGAAAAGGGCGAGCCGTATAAGGTGGAGCTGATCCGGGATCTGCCGGAGGATGCGGAGATTTCCTTTTATGACCAGGGAGGCTTTGTGGATCTGTGCGCCGGCCCCCATCTGATGAGCACCAAGGGGATCAAGGCTTTCAAGCTGACCTCATCTTCCGGCGCTTATTGGAGAGGAAAGTCAGAAAATACCATGCTTCAGAGAATTTACGGTACCGCTTTTAACAAGAAGGAAGAGTTAAACGAGTATCTGACCTATCTGGAAAATATCAGGCTGCGGGATCATAACCGTTTAGGCCGGGAGATGGAGCTGTTCACCACCGTGGATGTGATCGGCCAGGGGCTGCCCCTTCTGATGCCCAAGGGGGCAAAGATGGTGCAGACCATGCAGCGCTGGATCGAAGATCTGGAAGATAATGAGTGGGGATATGTGCGTACCAAGACGCCTTTTATGGCAAAGAGCGATCTGTACAAGATTTCCGGCCACTGGGATCATTATAAAGAAGGCATGTTTGTGCTGGGAGAGGAGGAGAAGGACAAAGAGGTGTTCGCCCTGCGTCCCATGACCTGTCCTTTCCAGTATTATGTGTATAAGGCGAGCCAGCATTCTTACCGGGATCTGCCTCTGCGCTACGGGGAAACCTCCACTCTTTTTAGGAATGAGGATTCAGGAGAGATGCACGGGCTTACCAGAGTGCGCCAGTTTACCATTTCCGAGGGCCATTTGATCATCCGTCCCGACCAGGCCGGGGAGGAGCTTAAGAGATGCCTTGATCTGGCGGTGTACTGCCTGACTACCTTAGGGCTCCAGGATGAGGTGACCTATCGCCTTTCCAAGTGGGATCCCAATAACAGGGAGAAGTATCTGGGGGATGAGGAGTATTGGGAGTCTACCCAGAGCAAGATCAGGGAAATCCTTGTGAACTACGGCGTTCCCTTTACGGAGGCGGACGGCGAAGCGGCTTTTTATGGCCCCAAGATCGATATTCAGGCAAAGAACGTGTACGGCAAGGAAGATACCATGATTACCATCCAGCTCGACTGTGCCATTGCCGAAAACTTTGACATGTATTATATTGACCAGAACGGGGATAAGGTACGTCCTTATATCATCCACAGAACCTCCATGGGATGTTATGAGAGAACTCTGGCCTGGCTGATTGAGAAATATGAGGGAAAATTCCCTACCTGGCTCTGTCCCGAGCAGGTACGTGTGCTGCCGATTTCCGATAAATACGAGGAATATGCGGAAAAGGTAAAAGCGGAGCTCAGGAAAAACGGCGTACTGGCAGAGGTGGACAACCGTTCGGAGAAGATCGGCTTCAAGATCAGGGAGGCAAGGCTTGCAAGACTCCCTTATATGCTGGTGGTGGGCCAGCAGGAGGAAGCGGATGGCGCCGTGTCCGTGCGGAGCCGCTTCGCGGGAGACGAAGGCGTGAAGCCTATAGGAGAATTTATTGACCAGATCTGCAGGGAGATCAGAACCAAAGAGATCCGCAGGGAAGAAGTAAAGGAAGAAACGAAATAAACAGATGAAAGCGAAGAGAAAGTATAAGCCGGGATGGGATGAAATCCTGGGGATAGCGCTGCTGCTGTTATCTGCCGGCCTTTTGACGGTATCCGTATTTTTGTGCTTTAGCGACGACATCTGGTATGACGAACTGTTCACCATGGGACTGGCAAGCCAGCCCTTTGGTGAACTTATTTCTATTACCGCAAGGGATGTGCATCCGCCGCTGTATTATGTCATTGTAAAACTGTTTCTTATATTTTTCCGGGGGTTGGGGGCAGACCGGTGGGGGGCGGCATTTGTGTCCGGCTCCGGGCAGGCGGCAGGGCCGTTCACTTTGGTGGCAGCGGCCAAGCTGGCTTCGGTACTGCCCTTTTTCCTGTGCCTTCTCTATGGAGCAGGGAAGGTGCGCAGGCATTTTGGGCTTCTGGCCGCAGGGCTTTTTGGATTTCTGCTTCTTGCCATGCCGCAGCTTGGGGGCTATACCGTGGAGATGCGGATGTATGGCTACGCTCTGTTTTTTGTGACCGCCGGGATGCTTCATGCCTTTGAGCTGGATTTGGATGCCGTATGGGATACAAAGCGCTTGGCCGGATGCGGCAAAGAGGAAGCGGATGAGATGCCCGGGCAAAAAAGGAAAAATGTACTCAACTGGACGGCGCTTACCCTTTATGCCCTGGGAGCCTGCTATACGCACTATTTTGCCTGTGTGGCAATGGTGATGGTCTATGGATTTCTTTTTCTGTCCTTATGGAAAAAAGGAGGGCTGAAAGCGGGATGGAAAGCCTTTCTCACCAGCGGCTGTCTCTGCGCCCTGGCCTACCTGCCCTGGCTTGTGGGAGCGGTAGGAGGGCAGGTAGGTCAGGTGGAGGAAAATTACTGGATTCAGCCTGTTACCTGGCGTACTCTGGGAGGGTGCGTGAAATTTCTGTTTCAGCCCGCTTTTTCCAGCGAAAAGATAAACCTGGTGCTGGCAGTGGTTCTGTTTGCGATCTGTGCCGTACTGATGGGGCAGGCCCTTTTGAGAATCGGAAGGGACGGGGCGAATCCGTTTGCGGCAGGATGTATGGGAGTCCTGGCAGGAATTGTTGTTTTCGGCTTTGCGGCCTCTCTTGTTCTGCGTCCCATTTTTGTGTATCGGTATATGCTGCCGGCTATGGGGCTTTTTTGGCTGGCTTTCGCCATCCTTCTCTCGCGGCTGAAGGAGAAAAAGATAGTTTTCTTTCCGGTTTTCTTTCTGCTGCTTTTGGTTGGGCTTAGAAATTACAGGGCTTTTTACGGCGAGGAAATGTGGAAAAAAGTCCGGATGGCGCAGGTGCAGGAGGCCTTTTCCCAGATCGGAAGGGAAGATGCCCTGGTGTTTAATTTTGACCAGGCCCAGGCGGTGGTTTCCTTTTATCTGCCCAATGAGACTTATCTCTGGTACGGAGAGCCGGAGGAATTGATCACGGAAATGTATCCTCAGAACCATCCGCTGGTGGAGGGAGAGTTTTCCGACGAGGCGGGCTTTGAGGCTTTGAAGGGGCTTCTCGGGGAGTATGAGAGGGTATGGTTTCTCGGAAGCGGCAATGCCAGGGACGAGATTATTGAAAAATGGGGAAAGACCGGTATAGAGGCACAGGAGCAGGACAGCGTTATGTTGGAGAGGTATTGGTTTAATCTTTATCAATTGGAAATGAAGGAACAGGGACAAAGAGAATAATTTGCCGTGAAATTTTTTGAATTGAGTCTGAATAAACCCTCAGCAAATGAGTCATACTGATAAAGAAAAGCAGATATAAAGGAGGTATGGCAATGGCTGAATTAAAGTGTGCGGTGGATAATTGTGCTTATAACAGAAGCGAGTGCTGCTGTAAGGGTGATATTATGGTGGGCGGAAAGCGGGCCTGCTGTGAGGATGAGACCTGCTGCGAGAGCTTTGCACAGGCAGGAAAGGATCGCTTCACCAGCGCAATCGAGCATCCCAGTAGGATTATCAGTATCGACTGTGAGGCGGCAAACTGTATGTATAACAGCAATTACAAGTGTACGGCAGAGCATGTGGACATCAGGGGCTGCGGCGCCTGCGACTGCAGAGAGACTGCCTGCGCGACCTTTGCGGAGAGATAAAATTCCGGTTTTTTGTTAAAAAGGTGAAATTAGCGGGGCGTAAGCCGATCAGAGACGGCTTACGTCCTTTATCGGCAGGGGAGACATCCCCCTTTTTCCTGATATTTGGATAGCCCCTCTTGAACTATGCCTTTTTTTGTGTTTAAATAGAAGTCGGCGGGCTTTCCGCACAAAAGTAGAAGGATAGTGTGAAATCAAAGATTTCGCCATCTTGATTTGTACGCCTGCCAAGGCGGGCAGATGGGAGTTAGGATCAGATGAAAAAGAAAATATTGTTTTTGGCATCTATGGCAATGCTTTTGACTGGTTGTCAGGAGAAGGTGATTACCGTAGCCGGGCTTCAGTCAGAGGATGGGCAGGAGACTACATACATAGAAATGAAAGAATTTCAGATCAAAGAACCGCAGACAGACAGCGGCAGGGAGGAAGTAAGCTGCTGCGCGGTGCTTATTCCCACCGGGTATTATGAATCGGAAGAAATCCCGGGAATGTATATCCATGAGAGGAGCCCCCTGGATTCTTCTAATATATATTATACGGTGTCGGAGGGCAGCGGCGAGGGCAGAGTATCTGACGCACTCACCGAAGAGAGCTATCAGGAACTGGTGGAGGAAGCCTATCAGGAGAGCGGTCAGGAGGTTTCGGTTGAGATCGAATCCTTTGAGCGTATTGATATGGAAGGGGTGCCGGGATACAAGGTACGCAGCAGCAGTGAAATTGACAGTGAAAAGATGCAGCAGCTTACCTATATGATTTTGGGGGAGGATACCTATACGATTACCTACAGCCAGATGAGCGACGATGAGCTTATGGCGGATTTTGAGATTTCCGACGGGGAGATTCGCCTTGTACGGGAAGAGGAAGTGAGTCTGGCGCAAAATGAAGGCTGAACGGCCGCTGCCGGTATAAAAATGCGGAGCCGGAGTGAAAAGCAGGAAAAAAATAAAAACAGGTATTGACAATTGCGCACTGCAGCTATATGATAAGTGAGTATGCGGTTGATGCCGACAAAACAAGCAGAGTATCCACTCTCACCCTGTGGCGATTGGGCTTACAGGCGTTCATATTCCGAAAATAAACCACAGCAGCGCCATGGAATAGATTGGGAAAGGGCGCGCAGAATGGGAAGATTTGCTATTTCTGTCCGGGGGATGCCGGAGGCAGGAAGAGTTCGGAGAGATTTTATGAGTGGATAGTTCATTGCTATCCATTTTTTGTTGAGTCAGAATCGGGATAGATTTGTTTGCAGGCATTGATGATATTATGTAGGGAGGTTACAGCCATTAGCGATTTATTCATTAACGAACAGATTAGGGACAGAGAAGTACGTGTGATCGGAGAGAACGGGGAGCAGCTTGGGATCATGTCGTCCCGGGAGGCGCTGCAGAAAGCCGAGGAAGCAGGGGTTGACCTTGTTAAGATTGCACCCACAGCCAAGCCGCCGGTATGTAAGCTGGTGGATTACGGCAAGTTTAAGTACGAACAGACACGTAAGGAGAAGGAAGCAAAGAAAAAGCAGAGAATAATTGAAATCAAGGAAATCCGCCTTTCTCCCAACATCGACACCAACGATCTCAACACCAAGGTAAATGCGGCAAGGAAATTTCTTTCCAAAGGGGACAGGGTGAAAATTACCTTAAGATTCCGCGGCCGTGAGATGACCCATATGGCCAACAGCAAGCATATTCTGGACGATTTTGCCCAGGCATTGTCCGATATATGTGTGGTTGAGAAGCCGCCCAAGGTGGAAGGAAGAAGTATGACCATGTTTTTAACTGAAAAGCGTTAGCCTGCCAGTTAAAATAGAGAGACGGGGAGGTTTTGCCCGTCGGCAGAAAATTATGAATATACAGGAGGAAACAGTTATGCCTAAAATGAAAACCAAAAGTTCTGCTGCAAAGCGTTTTAAAGCTACAGGTACAGGTAAATTAAAGAGAAGCAAAGCTTACAAGAGCCATATCTTAACCAAAAAGTCTCCCAAGAGAAAGAGAAACCTAAGGCAGTCTGCAATCACGGACAAGACAAATGTGAAAAACATGAAAAAGGTATTGCCTTATTTATAGGATGTAGTTTGGTAAAGGATCATAGATTGATAAGGAGGACGTAAGACATGGCAAGAATTAAAGGCGGTATGAACGCCAGAAGAAAACATAACAGAGTATTAAAGCTTGCAAAGGGCTACAGAGGAGCCAGGAGCAAACAGTATAGAGTGGCGAAGCAGTCGGTGATGCGAGCCCTTGCAACATCCTATGCAGGCCGTAAGGAGAGAAAGCGTCAGTTCAGAAGGCTTTGGATTGCACGTATCAATGCGGCAGCAAGACTCAACGGATTATCCTACAGCAAGTTTATGTATGGACTTAAGCTGGCTGATGTGGAAATCAACAGAAAGATGCTTGCTGAAATGGCGGTGAATGATGCGGAAGGCTTTAAGGCATTAGCCGAGATCGCCAAGAGCAAGGTTGCATAAGAAGCGGTATTTCAAACGAATGAGACGGTATGGCCCCGGAAGGAGTCGTACCGTTTTTTGGCATTGCACAAGCTTTGAGGATATGTTAAAGTTGTTAAATGATGGAAATTAGCAGGAGGTTTGAATATGTTTAGGGAATTAGAACCGGCAAAGGTGTTTGCTTTTTTTGAGGAAATCTGTGGGATTCCCCATGGATCCGGGAATACGCAGCAGATCAGCAATTATCTGGTATCCTTTGCCAGAGAACGAAATCTGGAGAGTTATCAGGATGTGCTTGGAAATGTGATTATCATCAAGGAGGCGGCCCCCGGCTATGAGGATCACGAGCCGGTGATCCTTCAGGGACATATGGATATGGTGGCGGTGAAGGAACCGGAATGTGCCCTGGACATGCAAAAGGAGGGGCTTGAGCTGGACGCGGAGGGCGACTGGCTCTTTGCAAAGGGTACTAGCCTGGGCGGAGACGACGGGATCGCCCTGGCCTACGGACTGGCTCTGCTTGACGGAGCCTACAGACATCCTCGGATAGAACTGGTGTTTACGGTTGATGAGGAAGTGGGCATGGACGGAGCCAGGGCGCTTGTGGTCTCCCCTCTTAAGGGCAGACGCCTGATTAATCTTGACTCGGAGGATGAGGGGATTTTCCTTTCCGGCTGCGCCGGGGGAGCCAGGGTGAATATGACCCTTTCTTTTGAGCGCAAACTAAAGCAGGGCGCGCTTTGCCGGATCAGCGTGGGCGGCTTAAGGGGCGGACATTCCGGCGGAGAAATACACAAGGAGCGTGGGAATGCAATCTGTATCCTGGGCAGGGTTCTTGCCCGGCTGGAGGAAAAGCTGGATCTGTGTCTTGACGGTCTGGAAGGCGGAGTCGCCGATAATGCAATACCGGTTTTTGCGGCCGCAGAACTTCTGGTCACAGGCCGCTCGGACAGGGAGGGCGAAAAGGACCCCCTGTCCCTGGAAGAGTGCCGGGAGATCGTGTCTCAGATCTGTGCGGAGACAAATGCCATGCTGAGAGGAGAACTGGCGGATAAAGATGAGGGAATCAAGATTGAGGCGGCGTTTCGGGATACAGGAAAAGGCGAGGTAATAGGCGAGGCGCTGAGCAAGAGAGTCATCGACCTGCTCAATACCCTTCCCTATGGCGTACAGGCCATGAGCAGCGCTATGCCTGGGCTGGTGGAAACCTCTCTGAATCCGGGACTGCTTCGTATGACTGATGAAAAGATTAAAATCGGCATTTCCGTGCGGAGCTCTGTTGACAGTGCAAAAGACGCTCTCGTAGGAAAGCTCAGGAGTCTGGCGAATCTGGCAGGGGCAGGGACTGAGGTGACAGGGGATTATCCGGGCTGGACCTACCGGAAGGAATCGCCCCTTCGGGATAAAATGGTGGAAGTATACAGGGAAATGTATCATAAAGAGCCTGTGGTGGAGGCGATCCATGCGGGCGTGGAATGCGGGCTTTTGGCCCACAAGATACCGGGGCTTGACTGTGTGTCCATCGGCCCGGATATGAAGGACATCCATACAGCCAAAGAGAAGCTGAGCATTCCTTCTGTGGAAAGAATGTGGGAGTATCTCTTAAAGGTTCTGGAGGCGCTGTAAAAGGCGGGAAGAGAAAAGAGGCATAGCATGAATTTGAACAGAAAAAACATAGGAAAAATCAGAGGCTTGATCCTTTTTACGGCCTTAATGGTATTAGGGCTCATGAAATTTGATCTGCTCTGCAGCATGGTGGTGTTTTTGGTGGGAATCCTGCGGCCCTTTATCGTAGGAGGAATGATTGCGTTTGTCATTAATATTCCCATGAGCTTTTTCGAAAGGATTTTCTTCGGAAAAGAAAAGGAGAAGGCAAAGCCGAACAAAATCCTTTTAAAGGGAAGCAGGGGGATCAGCCTGATTATGGCTTATCTGGCAGTGGTTCTGGTAATTACGCTGGTGATTGTGACCGTGATCCCGCAGCTTGCAGGGACCATCCGGGTACTGACGAACAAGATACCGGCCTTTTGGGATCGGATGATCGGAGAACTCGAGGTGATTTTTGCAGCCAATCCAGCATTGATAGAGCTGCTGGGCAATTATGAGGAGCTGGAGATTGACTGGAAATCACTGTTCAACACTGTGGTAAGCTTTCTGCAAAACGGTGTGGGGAGTGTGCTGGGCTCCACCTTTTCCGTAGCAAGCAGCATTATCAGCAGTACCGTCAACTTCTTTATCTCCCTGATTTTCTCCGTCTATATTCTGGTTCAGAAGGAAAAGCTGGGGAATCAGTTTGACAGGGTGCTGAAAGCTTATACCAGCCATAAGGTATACAAAAGCACACGCAGGGTACTTTCTCTTTTACACCGGAATTTCGGCAATTTTATCACGGGACAGTGTACGGAAGCAGTGATACTGGGACTGATGTTTGTGGTGTCCATGACCTTGCTTCGGTTTGACTATGCGGTGATGATCGGCGTTTTGATTGCCTTTACCGCTCTGATTCCCATAGTGGGAGCTTTTATCGGCTGTTTTGTGGGAGCGTTTCTGATGCTGGTGGACGATCCTTTGAAGGCCTTCTGGTTCGTGGTTCTGTTTATTGTGCTCCAGCAGGTGGAAGGAAATCTGATTTACCCTCATGTGGTGGGAAATTCCGTGGGGCTTCCCTCCATTTGGGTGCTGGCGGCGGTTACCGTAGGCGGCAGCCTGATGGGAGTGCTGGGGATGCTGATTTTTATCCCGCTGCTCTCAACGGTTTATGTACTGCTGCGGGAGGACGTGGACAAAAAGAATCATGAGGGGCTCAGGGAGAAGGCGGCGGCTTCGCCCCCGCAGGCACCACCCGACCACCCTGTGAAAAGTAATCGGCAAATCCAAAAGGATTGATAACTCCCGGAATTTATGGTAGTATGATACTTGCAGGCGTATTTGACCACAGAGCAGAAATGAGGTATAAAAATGGAAAGCTATAAGCAGGAATTTATAGAATTTATGGTGGAGAGCCAGGTGCTGAAATTCGGTGAATTCACCCTGAAAAGCGGCAGAAAGTCTCCCTTTTTTATGAACGCGGGAGGGTATGTAACCGGAAGTCAGCTCCGCAGGCTGGGAGAGTATTACGCGAAGGCCATCCATAACGCCTACGGCATTGATTTTGACGTACTCTTCGGCCCCGCCTACAAGGGGATTCCGCTTGCGGTGGCCACGGCGATGGCGATCAGCGAGCTTTATGGCAGGGAAATACGTTACTGCTCCAACCGCAAGGAGGTGAAGGATCACGGAGATACGGGCATCCTTCTGGGCAGTAAGCTAAAGGACGGGGACAGGGTGGTGATTATTGAGGACGTGACCACCTCAGGCAAGTCCATTGAAGAAACCTTTCCTATAATCAGGGCGGCGGCAGATGTGGAGATCAGGGGACTTATGGTATCCTTAAACCGTATGGAAAGAGGACAGACGGATAAGAGCGCGCTGGAGGAAATCAGGGAAAAATACGGTTTTGAAACGGGCGCAATCGTTAATATGAAGGAAGTTGTGGAATACTTGTATCATAAACCCTGTCAGGGAAAGATTTATATAGATGATGAGATCAGGAAAGCATTGGAGGTCTATTACGGGCAGTACGGTGCAGACTGACAGGACAGAAAGGGCAGAGGTGGTTATGGAAGAGAGAGTATACAAGATTATGAACGGCGCAGGCGCCATGAATATTGCGGTAGGCGTTGTGACTTTAGTGACGGGAATTGTGTGCGGAACCCTGCTTCTGATTGGCGGGGCCAAGCTGCTGGCCGGCAAGTCGAAGATTTTATTTTAATGAGCTTTGGGATGGGAGGGCATTTCTGAAAAGGGATGCCTTTTGTCTCGTGGAAAAGAAAGAGGCTTGTAAATGCTGAAAAGTAAGGGATTTATTTTTACCAACAAGAAGCATACCGAAAAAGGCATCATGTCAGCCATCCTGGGAGTGCTTGCCAATATCACAATGGGAACGGCAGTCTATTTTTCTTACCTGGGAGGGGGCGTATCCTCCCCGCGGTATGCCGCCGCCGCCCTTTTGGCGGTGGTATTTATGGCTGTGGGGCTGGGACTTGGAATCTGGTCTTCCACGGAGACGGAAAAGTTTCGATTGTTTACGGTGATTGGAATTATTGTAAATGTTCTGGCATTCGGAATGCTGAGTCTTATTTTATTCGCAGGGGCATATATGGACTGAGAGAGGGCAGAGGACTGAGAAATGATAGAAGAGAGATTTTTGCTTGCAAAAGAGAGAATCGGCGCGGTGGAAAAGGAAGCGGTGCTGGAGCAACGGTTTCAGGCATATTTTGGAAAGACGGCGGCTTTTCTTGGAATGGTCTGTGAGGAATATGAGTGGATTGCAGAAGGAGGGTTGACAGACAGCCCCCTGGAGGAACTGCAAAACAGAAACCAAAGGCTCTATAAGGACATCCTTCCAAAGAATTACGAAAACAGCTACGCAAATCCCGGGGTATGTGCGCAGAAGCTGGGAGAGGAATACGGCAAAATTCTCTGCGCACTGTATGGGGAAATGCGCAGCTTGATTCCCCTGGCTTACGAGAAGCGGCTGGAGGAAATGGTCATCCGTCTTGAATTGTTTCTGGGGATCTACGGCAGCTTTTGCTGCAGCCGCGAGGAAGCGGGACTGCTGCCTGAGCCCGGGGCACTGCAGGAGAGTATTTACTGGTATGTGAGCGATTATGCCAGGGACGCGGCCCGAAAGCGCCTTGAGGACATGCTTGTGCCAAAGTCGGATTTTGCCGCCCGGATTGTGGAGGGGGATTTGAGCGATTTCAGGTATCTGTATTATTTCGGAGAGTATATTACCGAAAATGAAATCAGGACCTGGAAGCATCTCACTTCCCTGCCGGAGGAAACCGTAAAGAAAATGGCGGATACCTATACGGAAGGGTATCGGATCGGCTTTGAGGCAGGGGGGAAGGATCTTTCCAAAAAGAAAACCGTGGATATTCGGTATCGTCTGGGATTTGAACCGATGATCCAAAAGGCTATTGATAATTTCCGGAAAATGGGGCTTGCGCCCACGATTTACCGGCTTCCTTCCAGCCTTCTTTATGTCAAAGGGGTGAACCCGACAGGATATTTCGGGGCGGCGGCCAATAAACAATATGATTTCGACCACAAGGACGATCTGGCGCTGGTGCTGGACAAAAAGCTGCTCCAAGTGCGTCTGGAGGCCTTAAAGGAAGGCTTTGAACAGTATCGGGAGCAGGCCGGCGTTTACGGCGGACCGGCAGTGGTGGAAACCTTCGGGGAAAAGCCGGCAGAGCTTAAGGAAAAGCCTCAGGCGCTGCATTTGTCCAGGGAGCAGCAAAAGTTCTCGGTGGAGTACCGCTCCGCCTCCGGGGAAATTCAGAACCGGTATATCAGGGGGGAGGAGAGAAGCTTTACGATTATTGCCTTTCCCACGCCGGAGATCGGAGAGGATTTCCCGGAAATTTTTGATGAAGTCATCCGGATTAATACCCTTGACTACAAGCTTTATCAGCAGATTCAGCAGAAGCTCATAGACACCCTTGACCTGGGGAAATATGTGATCGTCAAGGGAATGAAGGGGAACAGAACCAATCTTAAGGTGATGCTCCATGTGCTTTCGGACAAAGAAAAAGAAACCAATTTCGAAAACTGCGTGGCGGACGTGAATATTCCCGTGGGAGAGGTGTTCACTTCCCCGGTGCTCTCAGGCACGGAAGGAATCCTGCATGTAAGCCGGGTTTACCTAAACGAACTGGAATATCTGAATCTTGCAGTTACCATAAAGGACGGCATGGTAACGGATTATAGCTGCAGCAATTTCGACACTCCTGAGGAGAACCGCAAATACATTAAGGATAATGTACTTTTCCATCATGACAGCCTGCCCCTGGGAGAGTTTGCCATCGGCACCAACACTACTGCCTTTGTGGCGGCAAGGAAATATAAGATGGAAGATAAGCTCCCTATTCTGATCGCGGAAAAAACCGGCCCCCACTTTGCCCTGGGGGATACCTGCTATTCCCATGCGGAGGATGTGAAGGTGTTTAACCCTGACAGGAAAGAAATCATTGCCAGGGACAATGAGTGTTCTCTCAAACGGAAGGAAAAGGACGCCTCGGCATACTTCAACTGTCATACGGACATTACAATCCCCTACAATGAGCTGGGGGAGGTCAGCGTGGTTACTTATGAGGAGCAGGTGATTCCCATCATAGAGGAAGGCAGATTTGTTCTGCCGGGCTGCGAGGAGCTGAACCGTCCCCTGGAGGAGATGGGAAAGATTTAAGGGGCGCATGGATTTCCCGGAAAGAAGTACAGAATGTAGTTGCGCAGGCATGGGGTTTTATAGTAAGATAAGAGGAAGAATGTTATAGAATAACAGGCACAAGAAAGGGACAGGTAATTTTATGGCACAGGTTGGAATCGTAATGGGCAGTGATTCGGATATGCCGGTTATGGCGAAAGCCGCGGATGTCTTGACAGAACTTGGGATTTCCTTTGATATGAGAATCATTTCCGCCCACAGGGAGCCGGATGTTTTTTTTGAATATGCTAAGACGGCAGAAGAAAAGGGCTTTAAGGTGATTATTGCCGGGGCGGGCATGGCGGCCCATTTGCCGGGAATGTGCGCGGCAATCTTTCCCATGCCCGTGATCGGAATCCCCATGCACACCACTTCTCTGGGAGGAAGGGATTCCCTTTATTCCATCGTACAGATGCCACAGGGCATTCCGGTGGCCACGGTGGCAATTAACGGAGGCGCTAACGCAGGGCTTTTGGCAGCCAAAATACTGGCTGTTTCGGACAAAGAGCTTTTGGCGAAGCTGAAGGAATATTCGGCAAGGCTTGGGGAGAGCGTTCAGAAAAAGGATGAGAGATTAGGGAAAGTGGGCTATCAGAATTATTAAGGATTTCCACAAATAGAGGATAAGCGGACAGAGCAATGCCCATTAAGCGGCAGGAATGAGAGGGAAAATGGACTACAAAAAAGCGGGAGTGGATATTGAAGCGGGATACCGCAGTGTGGAACTGATGAAGGAATATGTGAAGAAAACCATGCGCCCGGAGGTGCTGGGAGGACTGGGAGGTTTCTCAGGCGCTTTTTCCCTGGCGGCCATCAAGGACATGGAAAAGCCGGTTCTGGTATCCGGAACGGACGGGGTGGGAACAAAGTTAAAGCTGGCCTTCCTTATGGATCAGCATGACACTGTGGGAATCGACTGTGTGGCCATGTGTGTCAACGATATTGCCTGCGCAGGGGGAGAACCTCTGTTTTTCCTGGATTATATTGCCTGCGGCAAAAATTATCCGGAAAAGATTGCCGCTATCGTAAAAGGGGTGGCAGAGGGCTGCAGGCAGGCCGGCGCGGCGCTGATCGGCGGAGAGACGGCGGAGCATCCGGGGCTTATGCCGCAGGAGGAATATGATCTGGCAGGCTTTGCAGTGGGCGTGGCAGACGAAAAGAACCTGATTACGGGCGCAAAGATAGAGCCCGGCGACGTGCTTGTAGGGCTGGCGTCCTCAGGCGTTCACAGCAACGGATTTTCGCTGGTAAGGAAGGTGTTTGACATGACCCGGGAGGGGCTTTCTACATACTATGAGGAGCTTGGGGCAACCTTGGGAGAGGTGCTTCTTACCCCCACAAGGATTTATGTCAAAGCATTGAAAAGCATAAAGGAGGCAGGGATTACCATAAAGGGCTGCAGCCATATTACAGGGGGAGGGTTCTATGAGAATATTCCCCGTATGCTGCCGGAAGGGGTATGCGCCGTAGTAGAGAAGGACAGCTATCCGGTGCCCGCCATTTTTAAGCTCCTTCAGGAAAAAGGAAAGCTGGAAGAAAAGATGATGTACAATACCTACAATATGGGTCTTGGCATGGTGCTTGCGGTTTCAGCCCAGGATGCCGGGGACGTAGTGAAGGCGGCCGGTGCGGCAGGAGAGAAGGCCTATATTGTGGGAAGAATAGAAGCGGGAGAAAAGGGAGTGACGCTATGTTAAACATTGTAGTGTGTGTCTCCGGAGGAGGAACCAACCTGCAGGCCATTATTGACGGAGTCGGAAACGGTTCCATCCAAAACACCAGGATCGCCGGTGTCATCAGCAATAACGCGGGGGCTTATGCGCTGAAAAGAGCAGAAGCGGCAAATATCCCTGCTTTTTGTGTTTCTCCCAAAAGCTTTGAACGCCGGGACGAATTTAACCGGGCGTTTCTGGAAAGGCTTGGGGAACTTAAGCCTGATCTGATCGTGCTTGCAGGATTTCTGGTGATTCTGCCTCCTGAGATGATTCAGACCTATCGGGACAGAATTATCAATATCCATCCTTCTCTCATCCCTTCTTTTTGCGGGACGGGATATTACGGGCTTAAGGTTCACAGGGAGGCCCTTAAGAGAGGGGTCAAGGTTACCGGGGCCACTGTCCACTATGTGGATGAGGGAACAGACACAGGAAAGATCATTCTGCAGAAAGCGGTGGAGGTAAAGGAAGGGGATACCCCTGAAAGCCTTCAGCGCCGGGTGATGGAGGAGGCGGAGTGGGTGATTCTGCCGGCGGCCATCAACCAAATCGCACAGGGCGGCTGAAAGGAGGATGTTATTGATATGAAAGTGTTGATCGTTGGAAGCGGCGGCAGGGAGCATGCGATTGCTTACAGTGTGGCAAAGAGCAAAAAAGCAGACAAAATCTACTGTGCGCCGGGGAATGCGGGGATCGGACTTCTGGCGGAATGCGTTCCCATAGGAGCTATGGAGTTTGATAAGCTGGTGGCTTTTGCCAAAGAAAAAGAAATCGACCTGACCATTGTGGGGATGGATGATCCCCTGGTGGGAGGCCTGGTGGATGAACTGGAGGCAGCAGGCCTGCGGGCTTTCGGCCCCAGGAAAAATGCCGCTATCTTAGAGGGAAGCAAGGCCTTTTCCAAGGATTTAATGAAAAAGTACCATATCCCTACGGCTGCTTATGAAACCTTTGACTCGGCCCGGGATGCCCTGAACTATTTGGAGGGCGCTTCCTTTCCTATTGTGCTGAAAGCAGACGGCCTTGCCCTTGGAAAGGGCGTCTTAATTTGTCAGGATCTTTCGCAGGCGAGGGAAGGCGTCAGGGCGATTATGGAGGATAAGCAGTTCGGCAGCGCCGGAAACCGTCTGGTTGTGGAGGAATTTTTGACCGGGAGGGAAGTCTCCGTTCTTTCCTATGTGGACGGAAAGACAATTAAAACCATGACCTCTGCCCAGGATCACAAGCGGGCGGGGGACGGAGACACCGGGCTTAATACCGGCGGGATGGGAACCTTTTCCCCCAGCCCTTTCTATACAAAGGAAGTGGACCGTTTTTGCCGGGAACATATTTATCAGGCCACGGTGGACGCTATGGCGGCGGAGGGAAGGCCTTTTAAAGGGATTATTTTCTTCGGTCTGATGCTTACCGAAAAAGGCCCTAGGGTGTTGGAGTATAACGCCAGATTTGGGGATCCGGAGGCGCAGGTGGTGCTGCCCCGAATGAAAAACGACATCATAGAGGTGATGGAGGCCTGTATTGACGGGAAGCTGGACAGCATAGAGCTTGTTTTTGAGGACAATGCTGCGGTCTGTGTAGTGCTTGCCTCCCAGGGGTATCCTGTCAAATACGAAAAGGGCTTTGCGGTCAAAGGGTTAGAGCGTTTCGAAGGACAGGATTCCTGTTTTTGTTTTCATGCCGGGACAAAGCGGGCAGGAGAGGAGATTGTTACGAACGGCGGAAGGGTTTTAGGAGTTACCGCCAAGGGCAGAACTTTAAAAGAAGCAAGAGAAAATGCTTATAAAGCTGCGGAGTGGATTTCTTTTGAAAATAAATATATGCGCCATGACATTGGTAAGGCAATTGACGAGGCGGATTGAGGGGGAAAAGAAAAGATGGCTGAGAAAATGCGGGTATTTACGATAAATGGGGAAATAAAAAGACCGATTATATGCGAGAAATGCGGCGGCATTCTGGTTTATTCGGGTCTTGGCGAGTATCGGTGTGAGGAATGCCACACCTCGGAATTTGACGATTACGGGAAGGTGAGAAGCTATCTGGAGAAACACAGAGGGGCAAATGTAACGGAAATATCGGATGAGACGGGAGTCTCCCACAAGTCGATCCGGGATATGGTGAAGGAAAACCGTTTTGAGGTGATTGAGGGCAGAAACGGTTATCTCAAGTGCGAGGCCTGCGGCGCATCGATTAAGAGCGGCAGGCTCTGCCATAACTGCGAACAGAGTTATCACAAGGAAGTGGAGCAGGCAGCCCGCAATGAAAGGCAGAGAAATATGTCCGGATATGGGGAGGGCCCTCATGAGGATAAGGGAAGCAAACGTTTTACCAGAGACAGATAAGAGAAAGCTTGGAAAGGAAATGGATACGAATATGAGGAAGTTAGGAGCGCTGATGCACAAAATCAGCGGAATGCGGGGGATTCACATAAGAAAAGGCGCGGCCGGGGTTGCCGTTGCATTGTCGGTGTTTTGTCTTACGTCACTTTCCTGTTATGCAGTGGAGGGCAAGGTGACGGCAGAGACAGCCAAAATCCGTGCGCAGACAAGTACCGACAGCGAGGTGGTGGGCAGCACCCAGAGGGGGAAAACCATAGACATTTTAGAGGCCGTGAAAGACGGTTCGGGCGCCGTATGGTATAAGGTTTCCGTTTCGGGAGGCGGGTATGGCTATATCAGAAGCGATCTGGTAGAGACCAGCGCCACGATTGAGGTCAAAAGCCAGGACAGTTCATCCCAGAGCAGTTTGGCATCGGCTCCGGCGGAAACTACGCCTACCTCCATCGGAGAACAGCCGGCAACCATCACTTCCAATAAGAATGCCAATATCCGTTCCGGCGCCTCCACGCAGCACAGTACGGTGGCTACGCTGCCAAACGGTACGGCGGTTACCCTGATCGGAGAGGCAAGCGACAGTTCGGGAAATAAATGGTACCAGATCAGTTGTACTTACAATGACAAAGCAGTGGAAGGCTATGTGCGCTCCGACCTGATCAGCGTAGGCGGCGGGGGAGCCGGGGCCGGAGACGGAGCCGCAGAAGGAGAGAACCCGGAAGGCGCGGAAGGCGAAAATCCGGAGGCACCCGAGAATCCTGAAGGGGAAAACCCGGAGGGGACGGAAGGGGGCGAACCAGAGCAGCCCACAGAGCCCGCCCAGGAAGAACACAACGATTATGAAGTGGTTTATGCCCAGAACGATACCGGTGAATATGAATATTATCTTTACAATAACGTGGACGGAACAAGGCAGAAGCTGAACGAGCTTTTGTCCGCCATCGGTTTTGCCAACGAGAATAATCAGAAGCTCCAGGATCAGGTGGACAAAAGCAAAATTATCATCATCATTCTGGCTGTGGTTATCGTCATCCTCTTTATTGTCCTGACGGTTCTTCTGTTCAAAATCAGAGGGCTCTATTACGGCGATTATGACGAGGAGGAAGAAGAGGAGGAGGAAGAGGAAGAAGAGCCTGAACCGGAGCCGGTAAAAAGGAAAAGGAGAAGGCGCATCCAGGAAGAGGAAGAGGAGGAGGAGGAAGAAGAACAGCCTCCGGTAAAGAAGAGAAGACCCAGACCCCAGGAAGCCGAGGAGCGGCCGGCAAGAGCCCAGGAGAGGAGCCAGCAGCCGAAAGTCAAGACAGGAGAGAGAGAGCTCCGTGCCATGGAAAACCGGGAGCCTGTCAAGAAGCAGCCGGCAAGGAAACCCCAGAATTTCCTGGTGGACGACGACGAATTTGAATTCGAGTTTTTGAATATGGACGACAAGGATCTGTAGACACAGTTCGGGGATTGTCCCGCAGAATACGGGATATTGGAATACACAGGAGGAAAATTGCAGTCACGATTGCAATAGCGATTGCTATCGCAATAAGCAATTGCGGTTTTCTTCCTTTCTATTATCAAAAATTACATGACAGAAAGGATGTCATATGGTTATTGAGATTGATTTTAACTCTCAGGAGGCGCTTTATCTGCAGTTGAGAAATCAGATTATTCTGGGAATCGCCACGGCAAGATTCCGGGAGGGGGATGCCCTCCCTTCGGTGCGTCAATTGGCAGATGATATTGGAATTAATATGCACACGGTAAATAAAGCCTATACGGTACTCAAACAGGAAGGCTTTGTGAAAATGGACCGGAGAAAGGGTGCAGTGATTGCGCTGGACATGGACAGGCTGCGGTCAGTGGAAGAGATGGATGAAGACTTAAGAGGGATCCTTGCCAAGGGGATCTGCAAGGGGATTGGCAGAGAAGAAGTGCATCGCATGGTCGATGAAATCTATGATGAATACGGAAAGGCATGGTAAAAATATGCAATCAGGAGGATTTACGGATAAAGCAAGAACTGCCCTGTTACTGGCAGAGAAAACAGCGTCCAGAATGAGTACAGGCTATGTAGGCACAGAGCATATCCTTGTGGGACTTCTGAAAGAAAATACAGGAGTGGCTTCCAAGGTCCTGAAGGAAAACGGGGCGGAGGAGTCCAAGGTAGTAGAGATGATTCAGGAGCTGATTGTGCCGGATGTGACCGTTGCCATTAAGGAAAAGGGGAATTATTCTCCACGGGCCCGCAAGGTGGTGGAGGAAGCCCACAGACAGGCAGACCGTTTCGGGGCGGAGCGCACGGGAACAGAGCATCTTCTTCTGGCGCTGCTCAAAGAAGGGGAAAATGTTGCAATCAGGCTTTTGAACACGCTTGGAATATCCATACAGAAGCTTTATGCGGATACCTTGATCGCTATGGGAGAGGACGGCAATCTCTATAAGGAGGATCTGGGCAGGAAGCAGAGCCGCAAAAGCAGACATACCTCTGCCCTGGAGCAGTACAGCCGGGATCTGACCGCCCTTGCGGCGGCAGGAGAGCTTGACCCGGTCGTGGGCAGGGAAGGCGAGATCAAACGGGTGATTGAAATATTAAGCCGCAGAATGAAAAATAATCCCTGCCTGATCGGAGAACCGGGAGTGGGGAAAACGGCGGTGGTGGAGGGGCTTGCCCTTCGGATTGTGGCAGGAGAGGTGCCTTTTACGGTACAGAATAAGAGACTTCTCACCCTGGATCTCTCCGGAATGGTGGCAGGCTCCAAGTACCGGGGCGAGTTTGAAGAGAGAATTAAGAGAGTGATCTGGGAGGTTCAGGAGGCCGGGAATATTATTCTTTTCCTGGACGAGATGCATACCATTATCGGGGCAGGAGGAGCGGAGGGGGCAATCGACGCTTCCAACATCTTAAAGCCCTCCCTGGCCAGAGGGGAGCTGCAGCTCATCGGAGCCACTACGGTGGCGGAATATCACAAGTATGTGGAGAAGGATGCCGCCTTAGAGCGCCGGTTCCAGTCCGTTTATGTGGAGGAGCCTTCCATAGAGGAGGCGGTGGAGATCTTAAAGGGGGTTGCACCAAAATATGAGGAGCATCACCGGGTTACGATCACGGATGAGGCCATACAGGCTGCAGTCCAGCTTTCGGAGCGGTATATCAATGACCGGAATCTGCCGGACAAGGCCATTGACCTGATTGATGAGGCAGCCTCAGCCGTCCGTCTGAAAAATATGCAGTCGCCGGAGAATTTAAAGCAGCAGCTTATGCGTATCCAGGAAATAGACGGGGAGGTGGAAGCCCATCTGAAGGCCGGGGAGCTCACCCAGGCCTCCCAGGTCCGCGCAGAGCAGGAAAAGCTGATCCGGAAATATGAGCGTGCAAAGGAGAAAAACCGCAGGCAGCAGGAGGATGGACGGCTGAAAGTGGGAGAAAATGAGATTGCCGAGATCGTATCTTCCTGGACCAAGGTGCCCGTGAACAAATTAACCGAAAAAGAAAGCGAAAGACTGCTTAAGCTGGAGAAGATACTCCATAAGCGGGTGATCGGACAGGAGGCGGCGGTAAGCGCGGTTTCCCGCGCAATCAGAAGAGGGAGGGTGGGACTGCAGGATCCCGGAAGGCCCATCGGCTCCTTTCTGTTTCTGGGTCCTACCGGTGTGGGGAAGACGGAGCTGAGCAAGGCCCTTGCGCAGGCCATGTTCGGCAGTGAGAATGCGCTGATCAGAGTGGACATGTCGGAGTATATGGAAGGACATTCCGTCTCCAAGATGATTGGCTCCCCTCCGGGATACGTGGGGTTTGAAGAAGGGGGGCAGCTCAGCGAAAAAATCCGTAAAAATCCTTATTCCGTGGTGCTTTTTGATGAAATAGAAAAAGCACATCCGGACGTGTTCAATGTACTGCTCCAGGTATTGGACGACGGGCACATCACGGATTCGAAAGGACGGAAAGTGAGCTTTAAAAATACCATATTGATTATGACCTCCAACGCCGGGGCCCAGAGAATCATTTCGCCCAAAAACCTTGGGTTTTCCACGGAGACCACCAGGGAGCAGGATTATGAAAAGATGAAGTTCGGGGTAATGGAGGAGGTGAAAAAGCTTTTTAAGCCGGAATTTATCAACCGGATTGATGAGATTATGGTATTTCAGCCTTTGGGGAAAGAGCAGATGCATGAGATCATGACTCTTCTTTGCGGCAATCTGGCCAAAAGGTGTAAGGAGCAGATGGAGATCAAGCTTCTCGTGAGCAATGCCTTAAAGGAATATATCCTGACCAAATATTCCGACGAAAAGATGGGGGCGCGGCCTTTAAGGAGAGCGATTCAGAGCGTGGTGGAGGACAGACTGGCAGAGGAAATCTTAGAGGGAAGGGTAAAGGAAGGAGATACCGTCACGGCGGGATTTCGAAAAGAGCAGGTTGTCTTTGAGGTTAAGAAAATTTAAAAGATTATTTGTGGAAATTTATGTGAAAATATATTATACTGAAATTAAGTTATAGTGAAAGTGTTAGGACTTAGCAGGAGGACATAAGACAATGGCAGTGGTAGAGGAATTACTACGTTCAGAAAAGGACGGCACAATCAGTTTTGGCAATCATGCCCTGGCAAACAAGGCTAAGCTGGAGGATTTCGAGCATTGCGGGGACTTATACAAGGTGAAAACCTTTAAGACAATGACCAGGCTGGAGAAAAACGGAATGTTTGTCTATGAATCGGTGCCGGGAACCAGCGTTTCGCATTTTGCGGAAACTCCGGAGGAGATCAGCTTCGCGGTGGAGGGCGCTGAGGATGCGCAGATTACCATTGGGCTCAGCGAGGATACGGAGTATGAGGTCTTTGTGAACGAAGAAAGCATTGGAAAGATGAAGACCAATTTAAGCGGTAAACTGATTTTAAGCGCCGAGCTGGCAGAAGCTGCGGAAGTAAAGGTCAGGATTGCCAAATGACCAGGATGAGTCATCCGGGCGTTAAGTAAAGCTGCTGCAAAAGGAAAGCTGTTTTGCAGCAGCTTTTTGTGCGCAGGACCGTATAAGGAAATTTGGAGTATATTTATTATGGCAAAAGGAAAAAATTCTACTGTGTTTTTTTGTCAGAGCTGTGGATTTGAATCCAGTAAATGGATGGGACAGTGTCCCGGCTGCAGGCAATGGAATACCTTTGTGGAGGAACAGGTGGTCACAGGCGCTTCGCCCAAAGGAATCAAAAAAACAGAGAGGGAAGAAAACAGACCCTGGTCTCTGGCAGAAATCTCTCTGGAGGAGGAAGACCGCCTTGGCACCGGTATGGGGGAGCTTGACAGAGTACTGGGGGGCGGCCTTGTGAGGGGATCCCTGACCCTGGTAGGAGGAGATCCGGGCATCGGAAAATCAACCCTGCTGCTGCAGGTCTGCAGGAACCTTGCTCTGGATGAAAAGGAGGTTCTCTACGTATCGGGGGAGGAATCCTTAAAACAGATCAAAATCCGCGCCAACAGGATCGGAGAATTTAACGGCCATTTAAAGCTTTTGTGCGAAAATTCTCTGGGGGTAATCGAAGAGGTTATGCGCAGGGGAAAGCCTGACGTGGTGGTGATCGACTCAATCCAGACCATGTTTCACGAGAATGTTTCTTCCGCTCCCGGAAGCGTTTCCCAGGTCAGGGAGGCTACCGGAGTTCTTTTGCAGCTTGCGAAAGGATTAAATATCTCCGTTTTCATTGTGGGCCATGTGACCAAGGAGGGAACGGTGGCAGGGCCAAGGGTTCTGGAGCATATGGTGGATACGGTTCTTTATTTTGAGGGGGACCGTCATGCATCCTATCGGATTCTGCGGGGGGTGAAAAACCGTTTCGGCTCTACCAACGAAATCGGGGTTTTTGAGATGGCGCAGGAAGGGCTTCGGGAAGTGTTAAACCCTTCGGAATTTATGCTCAGCGGTAAGCCGGAAGGGGCAAGCGGCTCCATTGTGGTCTGTTCCATGGAAGGAACCCGTCCCATGCTTCTGGAAATCCAGGCCCTGGTCTGTCATTCCAGTTTCGGCATTCCCAGGCGGCAGACAATCGGAACGGATTTTAACAGAGTAAACCTGCTGATTGCGGTTTTGGAAAAAAGGCTTGGCCTTTCGCTTGGCAATTGCGATGCCTATGTAAATATCGCGGGTGGCATCAGGATCCAGGAGCCGGCAGTGGATCTGGGTATTGCCATGGCTTTGGCGTCCAGCTTTAAAAACAAGGCCATAGATGACAAGACCATCGCCATAGGCGAGGTGGGGCTGAGCGGCGAGGTGAGAGGGGTCAGTATGATACAGTCCAGAGTGCAGGAGGCGAAAAAGCTGGGCTTTACCACCTGCATTGTCCCTTACGTAAATAAGGATGGGATCAAGGAAACAGACGGTATTAAAATCATAGGAGTGCGAGGCGTGGGGGAAGCAATCGGGCTTTTATAAGTATATTTGTAACAATTTCATAAAATTTGGTATTCAAAATGAGAAGGATATGTTAAAATAGAGTCGGATTTTGTAAGAAAATAAATTAGGCTGTTGCCAGGAACTGGTGGGAACAGTCGGTTTAAGGAGTTCTCAAATGGATAAAAAGAAATGGATTAAGCAGATTCCATTGCTGATGTTGGAGTTGACGGTGCTGGCGGCTGCGCTTTGTATTCTGTATGTTACCCTGAAAGCCACAGACAGCAAAACAGGGGCGGAAAAGGTGAATCTTAAGGAAGAAAACATCGCCGTCAATCCCGAGGTTAAGGAAAAGGTCGAGAAGACGCCGGGGGAAGGAGTCCAGGAAGAAAACAAGTATACAGGAATCTTTAATATTGCTTTCTTCGGGGTGGATGCAAGAGACGGCAGCCTTGGGAGAGGAAACAGAAGCGATACGATTATGCTCTGCTCCATTGACATGGATCGGCATGAGGTGCGTCTGGTCTCCATATTCCGGGATACCTATCTGAATTTGGGAAACGATACTTATAATAAATGTAATACAGCCTATGCCCAGGGAGGGCCTGAGCAGGCAATCAGCATGATCAATATGAATACGGACATGTATGTCACCGAATACATTACCGTCGGATTTAAAGGACTGAAGGAAGCAATAGATGCGTTAGGCGGCATTGAGATGGAAATTACCGAGACGGAAATCTCCCATTTGAATAATTATCAGAGTACCATGGCTGCGGAAATGGGAGTGGAGTATACTCCGGTGGCAGAGGCCGGCAGACAGACCTTAAACGGCCTTCAGGCGACGGCGTACTGCCGGATCCGCTATGGCGGAGGCGATGATTTCAGGCGTGCCCAGAGACAAAGGGACGTCCTGATCGCCATGATGGACAAGGCTAAGACCGCTTCCATAGGCTCCCTCACGGAAGTGATGAATGTGGTTCTGCCCAATGTGCAGACCTCTCTGGACGTGCAGGATATTATTCCCGTTCTGGGCATGATCGGAGACTATAAAGTGACGGTAAGCGACGGCTTTCCCTTTGAGGGAATGAGAAACGGAGGTACCATCGGGACCAAGGGTGACTGCGTGGTACCCGTCAGCCTGGAGGAGAATGTGATCAGGCTCCATGAATTGCTTTATGCCGAGGAGGATTATGTGCCCTCCAAGGAACTGCAGGAGTTCAGTAAAATCGTGGAAGCAGATACCCAGGGGAGGCTGAAGTATTAAGGGCGGCTTTCTAGTCACCTTTTGAAAGGTAACAATTATTTCAAAATCTGTAAAAAGATGTTGACAGATAACATGAAGATAAGTTATAATCGGTAAGTGGTCTTGGAAAAGAAGTTCCAGGGTTGCGAGGATAGGGGCATAGTTCAAAGGTAGAACAGCGGTCTCCAAAACCGTCGATGTGGGTTCGATTCCTACTGCCCCTGTTAAAATAAACAGACGGTGAAAGTGTTAGAAACTCCAGATTTATGGGATTTTCTAATGCTTTATTTTTTGTTAGACTTTGTATTTTGAGTATGATATACTGAATTTGACCGGGCGTAAGTCTATTTCACAGTAAACGGCAAAATAATTTCCCGTTAGCCGTACATAACTTACGTCCTTTCCGGACAAGTCTTGGCAAATGAGAAAAGGAATGATTGGCTTCAGTTATGAGTGATAAATCGGCACAAAAGAAAAGGTACATTGTGGAGGCGGCCAGGAAGGTATTTATGGAGAAGGGCTACAAGCAGGTCACTATGAAGGACATTGTGGATGCCTGCGGTATCAGCCGGGGAGGGCTTTATCTGTATTTTCAGAACACCGGAGAAGTCTTCGAGGAGGTTCTTAAGCTGGAGCAGGCGGAGACGGACGATGTATTTGAACAGAATATCCGAAAAGGGGCTATGCCTTCCGACATTCTGGCTCTTTTTTTGAAGGAACAGAAAAAGGAGCTTCTCTCCAGAGAACACTCCCTGAACAAGGCCACATATGAGTATTTTTTTGAAAACCGACTCTCTCCAAAAGAAAATCTGCTGAAAAGGCAATTCGACGGGGCGGTGCATGTGATTGAAAGGCTGATTCAGGCCGGAATCCAGGAAGGCGAATTTTACTGTGAGGATCCAAGGGGCGCAGCCAGAAATATTATGTATGTTCTTGAGGGGCTTAAGGTCGCGTCTCAGACCAGAGAAATTCCTGAGGCGGCGGTGGACCGGGAAATTCTTTATGTTATGCAGGGACTTTTCCTGGAGGAATAAGACAAGAAGAAAAAGGAACTGTTTGAATCGGCCGGCCTGGTGTAAAGCAGTAAACGGCCGCTGAATAACGAAACTGTAAATATGGCAAACGGAGGACAAGAATTTTACTATGGGAGAGGTAAGACGTGTCTATGTAGAAAAGAAAATCCCTTACGCGGTAAAGGCAAGGGAACTTAAGGAGGAAATCGGCAGTTATCTGGGGATCACGAAAGTGAGCGGGGTGCGCGTGCTCAATCGTTATGATGTGGAGAACCTGTCGGAGGAAACCTTTGAGAGAGCGGTGCGCATGGTTTTTGCGGAGCCGCCGGTAGATATTCTTTACCGGGAAAATCTGGAAATCGGGGACGGGACGAGAGTATTTTGCGTGGAGTTTCTGCCGGGACAGTTCGACCAGCGGGCGGATTCGGCCATGCAGTGCCTTCAGTTTTTGAATGAGGAGGAAGAGCCGGTGGTCAGGACAGCCACCACCTATCTGATCGAAGGGGATATTACCGACCAGGAATTCGAGAAGATCAAAGCCTACTGTATCAATCCTGTGGATTCCAGAGAAGTCGGCATGGATAAGCCGGATACTCTGATTACGGCCTATGAGGAGCCGGCGGATGTGGCGGTGCTTACAGGCTTCCTGAAAATGAAGGAGGCAGAGCTGGCAGCGCTGTATGAAAGCCTGGCGCTTGCCATGACCTTTCAGGATTTTCTCCATATCAGGAATTACTTTAAGGAAGAGGAGCACAGGGAGCCGACGATGACGGAGATCCGTGTGCTGGATACCTATTGGTCGGATCACTGCCGTCATACCACCTTTTCCACTGAGCTCAAAAACATAGAATTTAAAGACGGCTATTACAAAACCCCTCTGGAAACCACGTATCAGAGCTATTTGGATACCAGAAAGGAAATCTTTGCGGGCAGGGATGATAAATTTGTGTGCCTGATGGATCTGGCGCTGATGGCCATGCGCAAGCTGAAAAAGGACGGCAAGCTGACGGACATGGAGGAATCCGATGAGATTAACGCATGCTCCGTGGTAGTTCCCGCTGAGGTGGATTATGGAAACGGTCCGGTAAAAGAGGAGTGGCTGGTGTTTTTCAAAAATGAGACGCACAATCATCCCACAGAGATCGAACCCTTCGGCGGTGCGGCTACCTGTCTTGGGGGCGCAATCAGAGATCCCCTTTCAGGGCGCGGCTACGTTTATCAGGCCATGCGTGTGACCGGCGCGGCGGACCCCACGGTTCCCGTCTCGGAAACCCTGAAAGGAAAGCTCTCCCAGAAGAAGCTGGTGAGGGGGGCTGCCGGGGGATATTCCTCTTACGGCAACCAGATCGGGCTTGCCACCGGCTACGTAAAGGAGATTTACCATCCCGGCTATGTGGCAAAGCGCATGGAGATCGGCGCGGTGATGGGTGCTGCTCCCCGCAGGAATGTCATCCGTGAAAATTCAGATCCCGACGACGTGATTATCCTTCTTGGAGGAAGAACCGGCCGTGACGGCTGTGGAGGGGCTACCGGTTCTTCCAAGATACACACGGAAAGCTCCATTGAAACCTGCGGTGCAGAGGTACAGAAGGGCAACGCGCCTACCGAGCGGAAAATTCAGAGGCTTTTCCGCAGGAGTGAGGTTTCCCGGATAATCAAAAAATGTAATGATTTCGGTGCAGGCGGCGTATCCGTAGCGATCGGGGAGCTGGCCGACGGTCTTTTGGTAGACCTGGACAGGGTTCCGAAAAAATATGCGGGCCTGGACGGCACGGAGCTGGCTATCTCGGAATCCCAGGAGAGAATGGCCGTGGTGATCTCCCCTGAAAACGTTGACACCTTCCTTGCCTATGCCGGGGAGGAGAACCTGGAGGCTGTTCCCGTTGCGGTGGTTACGAAGGAGCCCAGACTGGTGCTGAAATGGAGGGGAAAGGAAATTGTCAATATTTCCAGAGCCTTTTTAGATACAAACGGCGCTCATCAGGAAGCCGATGTTGTGGTTGAGGCGCCGGAGGAGGAAGAAAATTACCTGAAAAAGATTGCCCTTTCAGGAGCAGAGAAGGCATTGAAAGAAAATGACGTCAAGGGCGCATGGCTTGCGGGGCTTGGAGACCTGAATGTATGCTCCCAAAAAGGGCTTGTGGAGATGTTCGACTCATCCATCGGGGCAGGCAGTGTGTTAATGCCCTACGGCGGGAAATATCAGCTCACAGAAACCCAGACTATGATTGCAAAGCTTCCGGTAAGGGAGGGAGAGACGGATACGGTAACCATGATGAGTTATGGCTTTGACCCTTATCTGTCTTCCTGGAGCCCGTATCACGGAGCGATCTATGCGGTGACCCAGTCCATGGCAAGAATTGTGGCCTGCGGCGGTGATTTCCATAAGCTTCATTTCACTTTCCAGGAATATTTCAGGCGGATGACCAGTGATCCGGAGAGATGGAGCCAGCCCTTTGCCGCTCTTTTAGGCGCTTATGACGCACAGATCGGCTATGGCCTGGCCTCCATTGGCGGCAAGGACAGTATGTCAGGAACCTTCAATGAGATCGACGTGCCGCCCACCTTGGTCTCCTTTGCGGTAGATGTGGCGGAGGGGAAGGATATGATAACGCCGGAGCTCAAGGAAGAAGGAGATATGTTGCTTCAATTCTGGTTTGACAAGGATGAATATGATATTCCGGTTTATGAGCATGTAATGCGGACTTACGGCTTTATTACTTCTCTCATGCGCCGGAAGGTGGTAAAAGCGGCCTATGCCTTAGACAGCACCGGACTTATGGCAGGCATCAGCAAGATGGCTTTCGGCAATCGGCTTGGCGTGGCTTTTGAGGACGGATTAAGTTCGGCGGATTTGTTTGAGAACGGTTTGGGAGATATTGTTCTTGAGGTAAGCAGTCAGGATGGAGAAGAGCTTCTTAAGAAAAATGCTGCCGAGATGGAAGGACTGAATTTCAGAAAGGCAGCGGTGGTCAGAGGGGATGAGCTGTTTACCTGGCAGAATGTAACGGTTTCCATGGAAGAGGCGCTGCAGGCATGGAAGGGAAGTCTGGAGAAGGTATTTCCCACCAGGGCGGACAAAGGTACAGAGCCTGTGGAGACGAAGCTGTATAAGGCGGACCGGATTTATATCTGCAAAAATAAAACGGCAAAACCCAAGGTATTTATTCCGGTATTTCCGGGAACAAACTGCGAGTATGATACAGAGAGGGCGTTTGTGAGGGCCGGAGCAAATGTGACTACCAGGGTATTCAGGAACCGGACGGCAGAGGACATCAGGGACTGCGTAAAAATGTTTGCGGAGGAGATCGGCAAAGCCCAGATTATCATGTTCCCCGGCGGCTTTTCCGCGGGAGACGAGCCTGACGGCAGCGCCAAGTTCTTTGCGACGGCTTTCCAGAACAGTACCATAAGGGAGGCTGTAGGTAAGCTTCTGGAGGAAAGAGACGGACTGATCCTGGGGATCTGCAACGGATTCCAGGCGTTGATTAAGCTGGGGCTTGTGCCTTATGGCAGGATTGTGGGGCAGGAAGAGGGCTCACCTACGCTCACCTTCAATACAATTAACCGCCATATCTCCAAAATGGTTTATACAAAGGTGGTTTCCAATAAATCACCCTGGCTGCAGAAGGCGGTTTTGGGCGAAACCTACGCGGTTCCCGCTTCTCACGGGGAAGGAAGGTTTGTGGCGCCAAAGGAGCTGATTGAAGAGCTCTTTGCAAACGGACAGGTGGCCACCCAGTATGGGGACATAAACGGAAATCTTTCCATGGACGAGGAGTGGAACATTAACGGTTCCTATCAGGCGATCGAGGGAATTACCTCCCCCGACGGCAGGGTATTTGGCAAGATGGCTCACGCGGAGCGCCGGGGAGACGGCGTTGCCATAAACATATACGGCGAACAGGATTTGAAGATTTTTGAATCCGGTGTGGCATATTTCAGATAAGGATGCGGCCTGCATTCTATTACAAAGAGTAAGAAGAGGGGGAACTCCGGCTTTCGGGCCGGGGGTTCTTCATTTTTAGGATTTTCCATAAAAAGAGGCTTTTATAAATGGAAAGGGACAGATATGGAAGACTATATACTGATCGCGGAGGATGATAATGATATTAACCAAATGCTCTCAGAACTCCTGACTTTGAATGGTTACCGGAATATTCAGGCTTTTTCGGGGACAGAGGCCATGCTGCATGTAAAGAACTGTCCGCCTGCGGCAGTGATCCTGGATTTGATGCTGCCGGGCATGACAGGAGAGGAGGTTTTGTCAAAGATCAAAGAGGAAAGCCCTGGGACGGCAGTGATTGTGGCTTCCGCCAGGGAAAGCCTGAAAACCCGGATTATGCTTTTAAAAGCAGGAGCCGATGATTATCTGGTCAAGCCCTTTGACACGGAAGAGCTGATCGCCCGTCTGGGGGCAGTACTTCGGCGCAGCGGGAAAGGTCTGCAGGAACAGCCCGGAACAGACAGGAAGGAGTGGGCCGGGACAGGGAAGAAGCCCCGGGACAGTGAGGGCAGAAAGAGGATTCATTATAAGGATATCACCATGTATCCCGAGGACTTTTCCGCATTTGTAGGGGAGCAGGAGCTTACGCTCACCAAACGGGAATATCTGATTCTGGCGCTTCTTATGGAGAATCCGGGGAAGGTTTTTACCAAAAGCAATATTTATGAATCGGTCTGGAATGAGGAGTTTTTGGGGGAGGATAATGCGGTGAACGTTCATATCAGCAATATCCGCCAGAAGCTGGCAAAGCTTGGGAACGGGGAAACCTATATCCAGACGGTGTGGGGGATTGGATTTAAGATGAAATAATCCGTAAAACTTTATACTTTCTTTAAACTTTCCCTATCCTTTCTAAAGCCCGGACTGCTATACTCTATTTATAAGGAAGACACAAAGAAATAAAGATAAGGAGAGGTTTTGTTCCTATGGAATACGTATTGCAGACAGACGCTCTTACCAAGAGATACAGGCAGGCCAATGTAGTGGATGAAGTGAGTATGCACGTGAAAAAGGGCAGCATTTACGGCTTTATCGGAAAAAACGGAGCCGGGAAGACCACTTTTATGCGCATGGTTGCCGGATTGGCGGCTCCAACCGCAGGCGGGATGACGCTTTTCGGGTCGGGAGAGCTTGAACGTGCCAGAAGGCGCATCGGAACATTGATTGAGGAGCCGGGAGCTTACGGAGGGATGACGGCACGGGAAAATCTTGAGGTTCTAAGAAGGAGTTTTGGTATTACAGAGAAAAAGCGGGTGGAGGAAATGCTGGCGCTTACCGGACTTTTGGATTCCGGCAGAAAGAAAGTAAAAAATTTTTCCATGGGAATGCGGCAGAGGCTGGGAATAGCCATTGCCCTGATGAGAAATCCTGATTTTCTGATTTTGGACGAACCCATGAACGGACTGGATCCTGCGGGAATCCGTGAGATGCGGGAGCTTATATTAAAGCTGAATCGGGAAAAGCAGATCACGGTTTTAATTTCAAGCCATATACTGGACGAGCTTTCCAGGATCGCAACGCATTATGGGATTATCCGTGGCGGACGGCTGATTGAGGAGCTTGGCGCCACAGATTTGGAGAAGCGCTGTCACAGATGCTTAAAGCTTGTGGTGGAGCATCCGGAGAAGGCGGCAGCAGCTTTGGAGGAGCTTTCCATTCAAAATTATGACGTACCCGAGCCGGGAGTCTTTCGGGTGTTTGAGAGATTGGAGGACACTGCGGGGATCAATGAAGCTTTGGTAAGGAAAGGTGTATCCCTGAAGGAAAGCTATCTTGCAGGGCAGGATCTGGAAGGATATTTCATGGAACTTGTAGGAAAAACAACGGATGTCAGGCTCCGCCAGACATCCTTATGTTAATAAAAATCGGGAAGAGGAGTTTGGGGAAAATGATCAATTTACTGAGTGCGGAGTGGTATAAGCTGGTGAGGAGCAAAAGCTTTTCTATTTGTATTGCCGTGGTGGTCTGTGCGGTGGCTTTGATGTACGGGGTGCTGAGCCTTATGGTGGAGGCCCGGGAGGAGTTCAGTATGATGGAACTGACCTGCCAGATCTTTTCCGGGGACTTAATGCCCTGTGTGCTGGCCATATTCGTCAGTATTTTTGTGACAGGGGAATATGAAAGCGGCATGATGAAAAATGTAGTCGGAAAGGGGAGGGAGCGCCGGAAGATTTTCCTCTCCAAGCTGATCGTAACAGAGCTGGCGGTGATTCCCCTTATTCTGGCTGGAATAGGGGCAGGGCTTTTGGGCGGCTTATGGTTTAAGGGGAGCGGCGCTTTTACCGTGGACTTCTGGAAAAATTTTAGGGTTTATGTGGGGCTTCAGCTTCTGATGGAAATTGCACTTGCGGGAGTGTTTGTACTCTCCAGCGATCTTTGCAGGAATTATGCCGCAGGAATCTCCTTAGGGATTGGAATCTCGGCCTTTCCCATGCTGATTATGGAGGGAGCGGATCTGTGGCTGAAAAAGAGAGAGGTTTCCATTTCCGGTTTTTGGCTGGTGAACAGGAGCGTACACTGTCCTTATGAGGGGTTTACCGCCGGTTATGTCCTGGAGACGCTCCTGGTTGCTCTTTTCTGGCTGGTGCTTTCTGCAGGGCTGGGAATCTGGCATTTTTCCAGAGCGGACATTAAATAAGAAAAGAGTCCGCTGTGCAGGGCATACGGACCACGAAAGGATAGGGCGTTGATATGGAAGGATTGCTTGTGGGCAGCGTGATATTACTGATCATTGGGGCGGGCATTTTGTCCGCCCGTCTGTTCTGTTATCGAAAGCAGGTTAACCATATGCTTTCGGAGCTTCGGATCTTAGAGCAGGAGGAGACGAACCTTCTTTTAACCTCAGCGGTAAAAATCGGAAAGACTCAGGAGCTCATTTCTTCCGTAAACCGTATTCTGGAGAAGAGCAGGAGTTCCACGGAGAAGACCGCAAGGGAAAACAGAAGCTACCGGGAGAGCATTACAAGCATCTCCCATGATATTCGGACTCCTCTTACATCGGCCAGAGGGTATATGCAGATGCTGCAGAATGAAAATGTGACAGGGGAAAAGAGGTGCGCCTATGCCCATATTGTGGAACGGCGTCTGGACGATCTCACAGGACTGCTGGATCAGCTCTTTTTATATGCACGCATGGAAGCCGGGGAGGAGAGCTTTGTCATGGAGGAGGTGAACGCAGGCAATCTGTTTGCGGAAACACTGTCCCTGTTTTATGAGGATTTTTCCGAAAGGGCCTGCGAACCGGAGATTTTCGTGGAACCGGAGCCCTGTTATATCCGGGCGGACAGAGCGGCTCTTGAAAGAATATTTGAAAATCTCATCAAAAATGCCCTGGTTCATGGAACCGGGGCGTATCGGATGGCTCTGAAAACGCAGAAGGAAGACGGACGGGAAAAGGTGGTCGTCCGCATTGCCAATGCCACGGACAGCATCGAAGCGGCGGATATTCCCCGGATCTTCGACCGCTTCTATACCAGCGACACCTCAAGGAGCCGGAAGAGAACCGGCCTGGGCCTTGCCATTGTGAAAGAACTTACGGAGTGCATGGGGGGAACGGTAAGGGCAGGGCTTGAGAAAGAGCGGTTCTTTGTGGAGGCGGAATTTCCCGGTATGGGAAAGGAGGCACGAAAGGCGGCCGAACGATCCTAATAGGAGGGCAGGGACACGCTGAAGGTAGTCATTTCATTTTCACTGGACGCGCTGATGGAGCCTCCGTGGAGAGTTACAATTTCCTTTGCAATGGCAAGCCCTAAGCCTGCGCCGCCGGTATTGGTGCTTCTTGCCTCATCCAGGCGGAAAAATTTCTCAAAAATGGCGTCCAGCTTTTCGGCAGGGACGGTTTTTCCCTGATTGATAAAACAGATAAAAATATCCTGCTCCCGCTTTCCGGCGTAAACCTTGATGGGAGTATTAGGATAGCTGTAGGAGATGGCGTTTTTCAGAATATTGTTAAAGACCCGGGCAAGCTTCATGGAATCCCCATAGACGGTTAAGTTTTCTTCTGCCTGAAGCTCCACCGTATTGCCGTGGGCGGAGAGCAGGGGATAGAATTCATCCGTAAGCTGCATCAGCAGAAAAGAGAGATCAATGGTTTCTTTTTCCAGGATGATTTGCTGCAGGTTGTATTTGGTAATCTCAAAAAATTCATTGATCAGCTTTTCCAGGCGAAGGGACTTTTCCAGGGTAACGTGAATATATTTTTTGCGCTGCTGCGTGGGCATGTCCGAAGCCTCCTCCAGCAGATCCAGGTAGCCGATTACGGAGGTGAGCGGGGTTTTCAGATCGTGGGCCAGGTAGGTGATCAGATCGTTTTTGCGGTCTGTCTCCGTCCGCATGGCCTGCTCGTGACGCTGCATGGTGGACTTGATCTGAACTACCTGGGTGGCCACCTCCGCGTAAGCGGCGGGAAAAACCTCATCGGGCTCCACATCATGGTGCATATAGGTGTGGAGCATACGGCCGGTGGCAGAGATGGATTTGCGCACTCTTGCCTTGGCATGGAAATGAGCCGCCAGATAGACTGTGAATACGAAAACCGTCAGCGCGGCAAAAAAGAGTACAAGAAACAATCCCTTCAGCTTTGGCCAGTCGGGACGGTAGGCGTAGCCTAAATGCTTGGTGGAAGGGTCATATGCAGGCTCGGAGTAAAAATAGTTGTGTGCAAACCATTCCAGTACGGAGCCGTTAAAGACCACGTCCGCCAGGTAATAAATGCCGATTCCGATCCCAAGCGCCAGGCAAAGGAAGATAACCAGAAATATGATAAATTTTACTCTGTCCTTAAGCTTCAATTTTGTATCCACACCCCCAGACGGTTTTGATATATTTGGGGTCTTCAAAGGAATCGTTCATTTTTTCCCTCAAATGTCTGATATGTACGGTGATGGTGTTGTTGCTTTTACTGAAATACTCCTCGCCCCAGACGGCATGGAAAAGCTCCTCCGCATTGATGACGCGGCCCTTTTGCTGACAGAGCACATAAAGGATGGTAAATTCCGTGGGAGTCAGGGACAGAGGTTTTTCATCCAGAGTACACTCGTGGGTGAGGCTGTTGAGCATGAGACCGCCGTGGGTGATGATGTGGGAATCCTCCATCGGGGCGGCAGAGTTATATTTCTTGTAACGGCGCAGTTGAGCCTTTACTCTCGCAATCAGCTCCAAAGGGCGGAAAGGTTTGGTCATGTAATCGTCTGCCCCCAGGGTCAGCCCGGTGATCTTGTCCACCTCTTCCTCCTTGGCGGTCAGCATAATAATAGGGTAATTGTGGTTTTCGCGTATTTTCTGACAGAGGGCAAAGCCGTCCATATTGGGCATCATCACATCAAGGATGGCAAGGTCAAGTTCCTGGGTCTCAATGAGCTCGCTTGCTTTCAGGGAATCATAAATGGGATAGACCGTATAATTTTCGTTTTGCAGATAAAGGGTAATTAAATCAGTGATTTCTTTTTCGTCGTCCACTACCAGTATTTTCTCACTCATAAAAGTATCCATACCTTTCTCATTCATTGGCACAATATGTCATGCAAAAGCACAAACATATTTCTAAAAGTTTATTATAACAGAAAATTTGGGTTTGTGTCTGAAAACAGACAAATAATTTATTACAATTTTTATACGGATTGCGTTATAATATTTTATGGAAAATAATGAAAAAACGGGAGGGATAAAATTTGGAGGAAAAACAGGCGGTTTGTTTCATAAAAGAACTGTGCAGGTACGCCGGAGAGGACGATGCCTTTGCCCGGCGGTTTTGGGATAAGCTTTCGGCGGATGAGGAAATTTACAGGGAATTTCTCTACTATATCGCTAACGGGAATTTCGCCTGTCAGGCGAAGGTAGAGGGATATACCGTAGTGGACGTGATGGTGTGGCAGATGGACCACTTTAAGGCAAGGCTTGACAGGGATAACAGCGGTACCAGGCAAAACGGGGACAGAATGCTTCTGCTTGCCTTTGACACCCTGCTTGACATGCGCCGAAATCCCCGGGAGTATATCGCAAAAATGCAGGGAGAAACCGGCACGGATTATCCGGATAAATATTAAAAGTGCAGCCTTCTTCTCACGGCGTCCCGCAGCCTTCTGCGTGAGAGCACGGTAAGGAGCAGCACCACAATCACCGTGCAGACGGTGAGCACGATCGCGGACCATACAAGCCGGATGGGCTGCTCATAATAGTGCCGGATCAGAAGCTCGATTCCCACGCAAAAAAAAGCGGTTTCCGCAAAGAAGTACACCGCCATGGTGATGTGGGAAAAGGAGAAGGAGCGAAGCAGCAGGGTGAAGATTTCCACCAGAATGGTGGCCAGAGCTACGATCGGGAGGGCAAGGCCCAGAAACCAGTCGCTGCCGGCCGTGTTAAAGGTGATCATATACAGATAAAAACCCACTGCGATCCCGTCAAACAGAAGGGAGATATAGATGGGCAGCTTGGTGTAGATCACCACGGGAAGGGCAAGCACAAACAAAATCAGACAGGCCCCTACGATAAATAAGGACCAGGGGCTCCCTGAAAAAACCAGAAGATTTAAGGCGGCGCAGCTTAAGGAGGTGGCTCCTAAGACGATGCAGATCAGAATAGAAAGATCGGTTTTTCTGACCACATCCACCTGTCCCCGTTTTTTGGGGTAAGGGGACGTCTTTTTCTGGTCGTAGAGCTCTTTGGGATTGATAACAGGCGTATTGCACAGCGGACATTCCGTTAAGGACGACTCCAGCTCCACACCGCAGTTGACACAGTAGGACATATTGAAACTCCTTTCTAAATAAGTTCGTCAAGGCTTTGACGGTTGCTTTCAATCTTAACATGGATCTTGTCCTTTACCAGCTTCCGGAAAAAATAACGCTCCACATCGGTTTCCATGATACTGCTGGCAAAGTTCACGGTGAGGGTATCCTCAAAGCTTACGACGGCGCAGTTTGTGCGGGAGGAAAAGGGCTGGCCCATATAGATGTCAAAGCGCTCTATATGAGGCGCCATTTTCTCAGGAACCTTGAGGGCTCCCATATTGGTCAGCCCGGCAGAGGAATTTTTATCCTGAACACGGGTGTAAAACTGTCTTACCACAAAGTCCTTGATGAAGAGAGGGACCACCCGGATCAGGGGATTGCGCTGGGTGTTGGCGTTGGTGGTAATATCTCCCCGCAGGAATTTCTCGTTAATAAAATAACGCATGTAATTGCGAACCTGGATGACAATCTCCTCAAAGGTATAATCCCCCAGTCTGGGATCCACCACGGGAAATACCATGGTGATAAAATTGCGCAGGGTTTTGGAGGGGAAAAAGCGGCGGAGATTGACGGGCATTGCAATTTTCACCGGACGAAGCTTTAAGTGCCATTCCGACTGCTGCTTTTGCAAAAGCGCGTATAAGAGCACCGCATTTAAATATTCGGTGAGAGTGGCGTTGTACTTTTTGGCCACTGCCATCACCTCCTTCACGGATAGAATGCCGTCGATCACATTGAAGGTGAAAAAGGGCTCCCTGGTGCCTCTGACCCGGAAAGTTTTTTCGCCGGGACGGGCGGGAGAAACCTTGGCGTTGGCATAACGCATATAGGCGTCCTCCAGCTCTTCGGGGTCGGGAGCCTGATTGATGTCCATGACAAAGCCGCCGTTTGAAACCTCATGGCCTAAAAGCCGCAGGTAAACGGCAGTGATGGTCTGAAGCACGCACATGCCGCCGGTGCCGTCTCCAAGACAGTGGTGGGCTTCCAAGGAAATCCGGCGGTCATAATAGTAAATCCGCAGAAGATAGCGGCTGCCTGCCTTAAAGGGCATGGGCATGCAGAAATTCCGAATATCCGCCTGCACAAAGGGGCCGGGCCGGTTGTTAGGTTCTAAGTACCGCCAGAATAATCCTTTGCGGATCGCCGTTTTGTAGGTGGGGAACCGGGGAAGCGCAAGATCCACTGCCTTTTGCAGGGTCACAGGATCCACAGGCTCTTTTAAAAGTACCGACAGACGGTATACGGAGGAAAAATCCCTGCGCTGCAGGGTGGGATAAACAATTGCGGATAAATCCAGCTTATACCAGGCCTTTGGAGTATGGACCGGTTTAAGGGGAGTCTCTTTGGACTGCTGTGATTTTGGGAGGGACGATGATTTTTTCTTCAAAATAATTTCTGTGCTCCTGAATGAAAGTCATAAATAATGATTTAGTATACCACAAAAATGGCGGGATGTGTTAAAATGAAGCCAAAAGTTTTCAGAAAGATGAGAAAGAGCAATGAGTACAAAGAAATTTCTGGTAAAAAAGCCCTCGGCGGAGACCGTGAATCAGAACATGATGGTGCTGATCCGAAAGGTTCACGGCATGATCGATAAGCCGGATATTGAAAAGCACCGTCAGTCCCAGGATCATGTGGGGGAGCTGTTTGGAAAAACAAAGGACATGCTGCTGCGCACCGTGGACATCCAGGGGATGGCCGGAGAGTGGGTTTCCGTGAACCGGGCCCACATGAAAAAATATATCATCCTGTACTGCCACGGCGGCGGTTATTCCACGGGGAGCAGCCTCTATGCCAGGACGCTGACCACAAAGCTGGCTTCCAGCACCTCCATGGACGTGCTCTGTTTTGATTACCGCTTAGCCCCCGAAAACCCTTATCCCGCCGCCACAGACGACGCCATGGCAGCGTGGAATTACCTGATGCTTTTGGGCTATGGGGCAAGGGACGTGATTCTTGCCGGCGATTCCGCAGGGGGGAATATGGCTTTATCCCTGGTCCTGAAGCTGAAAGAGCAGAGAAGACTTCTTCCCAGGGGGCTGGTGCTGATGTCTCCCTGGACGGATCTCACCTCCTCGGGAAAGACCCATAAGACGAAAGCGGAGGTGGATCCCGTGCTGGACGCGGAGTATCTGGAGAGAATGATCCGGAATTATATCCCCGGGCATCCGGATAAGGAGGAGGCAAAGGATCCCATGATCTCCCCGCTTTTCGGAGATTTCGAGGGCTTTCCGCCCACCTATATCCAGGTGGGGGAGAATGAGATCCTGCTTTCGGACTCTGTGATGCTGCACAAAAGGCTGGTGCAGGAGAATGTCTCCGTGAAATTGGATATTTTTAAGGGAATGTGGCATGTATTTCAGATGTCCCCCCTGAAAACGGCATATGACGCCATGGACAAAAACGCGGAGTTCATTTATGAAATCTGCCGGTAAGAAGCCGGGGAACGCGGTTCTTTGGCTCTCTTTGCTGTACAATACAGGTTTTCAACAAAAATAAAAGGAATTGAAAGACGGATGCCGAATAATAATAGTAGGAATTCTTTTTGACCAATGGGGAGTATGAATGAACATACGCGAAAATCTGGAACAGCTTGAAGTGGAATATCTAAGTCCCTATGCGGCCCGCAGCAGAGATTCCAAGGGGAGGCTTAAGAAGGAGGAACCCTGCGATATACGTCCGGTCTATCAGCGGGATCGGGACAGGATTCTCCATTCCAAATCCTTCAGGCGGATGAAGGACAAAACACAGGTATTTTTAGCGCCCAAGGGGGATCACTACCGAACCAGGCTGACCCACACCCTGGAGGTATCCCAGAATGCAAGAACCATTGCCAAGGCGCTGCGGATGAATGAGGATCTGGTGGAAGCCATTGCTTTAGGCCATGACCTGGGCCATACGCCCTTTGGCCATGCCGGGGAGAGGGCTTTAAATATGGTGTGCCCTTATGGCTTCTGTCACAGCCAGCAGAGTGTCCGTATTGTGGAACTGCTGGAGAAAAACGGCGCGGGACTGAATCTTACCGCAGAGGTGCGGGATGGGATTTTAAATCACCAGACCAGGGGAATGCCTTCCACCTTGGAGGGCAGGATCGTGCGCTTTTCCGATAAGATCGCCTATATCCACCACGATATGGACGACGCCATCCGTGCAGGGATACTGAGAGAGTCGGATATTCCAAAGGAAATCTCACAGGTGATCGGGACCACCACGGGGGAGCGCCTTGACCACTTTATCCATGATCTGGTTTCCAACAGTTACGGCAAAAATGAGATATGTATGTCAGAGCCTGTGGCACAGGCGATGGGAAAGCTGCGCCAGTTTATGTTTGAGAGGGTTTATCAGAACAAAGACGCCAAAAGCGAAGAGGGAAAAGCAGAAAATTTAGTCCAGACCCTGTACAACTATTACAGGCGTCATTTCGAGCTTTTGCCAAAGGACTATATCAATCTGGCAAAGCGGGGAGAGCCGGAGGAAAAGGTGGTGTGCGATTATATCGGGGCCATGACGGACCGTTTCGCCATAGCCCGCTATGAGGAAATTTATATCCCGAAATCCTGGCACGGCTGAAATAGGGGGTATACATATGTATTATCCGGATGAAGTGGTTGAGGAAGTGAGGAACAAAAATGATATTGTGGAGGTCATTTCCGGCTATGTGAAAATACAGAAAAAAGGAAGCAATTACTTTGGACTGTGTCCCTTCCACAATGAAAAGTCCCCGTCTTTTTCCGTTTCCGCCAATAAACAAATGTATTATTGCTTTGGCTGCGGGGCAGGGGGGAATGTTTTTACTTTTTTAATGGAATATGAAAATTACTCCTTTCAGGAGGCGATTCAGTCTCTGGCTCAGAGAGCGGGGGTGAAGCTTCCGGAGGGGGAATATAACGAACAGGACAGAGCCAGGGACAACAAAAAGGCCCGGCTTTTAAAGGTAAACAAGGAGGCTGCCAGATATTTTTATTATCAGCTCAGAGCAAAAGCTGGAGCCGCCGGATATCAGTATCTTCGCAGACGGGAGCTTTCGGATGAGACCATACACAAATTCGGCCTGGGCTTTGCGAATGTGACAAGCGATGACCTCACCCGGTATCTAAGAAGCAAGGGCTACGAGGACAAGCTGATTCAGGAGGCGGGACTGGCCGCCTTCGATGAAAAGTACGGGATGCATGACAAATTCTGGAACCGGGTCATGTTCCCGATCCAGGACAGTAATAACCGGGTGATCGGTTTCGGCGGACGGGTGATGGGGGGCGGCAAGCCCAAGTACTTAAATTCCCCGGAAACCATGATTTTTGATAAGAGCAGGAATCTTTACGGCCTTAACTTTGCGCGTTCCTCCCGGGCAGGTAATTTTATTCTGTGCGAGGGCTATATGGATGTGATTGCCATGCATCAGGCCGGCTTTGGCCAGGCAGTGGCATCCCTGGGAACCTCCTTTACGGCAGGGCAGGCCAATCTGCTCAGACGCTTTACAGGGGAGGTGATTCTTGCCTACGACAGCGACGGCGCAGGGGTAAACGCGGCCCTGCGGGCCATCGGGATACTGGGGGAGAGCGGCCTTACAGGGAAAGTGCTGAACTTAGAGCCCTATAAGGACCCGGATGAATTTATGAAAAATGAAGGAGCGGAGGCTTTCAGGGAGAGGATCGCCCAGGCGGAAAACAGCTTTTTCTTTGAACTTCGGATGCTGCAGAGGGATTATGACCTGAAGGATCCCGAGTCCAAGACCAGGTTTCATCGGGAGATTGCCCGGAAGCTCTGCGGGTTTTCGGAGGAGGTGGAGAGGGAAAATTATATCGAGGCAGTGGCACAGAAATATCATATAGGGTTTGAAAATCTGCGCAGGCTGGTTCGGACCTATGCTTTCCAGATGGGGGAGGCGGCGCCGGTTCTGCGGCCGAAATCCGGCATTCAAAAGAAAAACAATCCGGCGGAAAACCGCAAAAAGCCTCAAAAGCTTCTCCTCACCTGGCTGGTGGAGAACCCCTCTCTTTACGGGAAAATCAAAAAATATATCTCTCCGGAGGATTTTACAGAGGAGTTATATCAGAGAGCGGCCAAAAAACTGTTTGAGGATTTGGAGAAGGAGGTTATCAATCCGGCAGGCATTATCAGCCTCTTTACGCAGGAGGAAGAGCAGCGGGAAGCGGCGGCGCTGTTTAACACGAAGCTTTTGGAACTTTCCTCTAAGGCAGAAAAGGAGAGGGCCCTTCACGATATTCTCATGGCGGTAAAGCGTGGCAGTCTGGAGGCTTTGAGGGAGAGGTCGGGGACGGATGTCTCTGCGTTCGGCAGGATGATTGTGAGCAAAAAAGAACTGGAAGAACTTAGCAAAACGCATATTTCATTGGATTAAAGCCAATAATGATGGTGACAGGTAAGAATTGGAAAGTCAGGAAGGACGGAAAACCGAAAATGGATGAAAACACACAGGCAAGGTTTGACGAGAAGTTAACAGGACTTCTGGCCGTTGCCAGAAAGAAAAAAAATGTACTGGAATATCAGGAAGTGGTGGACTACTTTGCCGATATTGCAATAGGTGAGGAACAATTTGATAAGATCCTGGAAACCCTGGAACAGAATAATGTGGATATTTTGCGCATCACAGAGGGCGATGACGTTGATGATGAAGAAATTATCCTGACGGAAGAGGATGAGGTGGATGTGGAGAACATTGACCTTTCCGTTCCCGACGGAATCAGTATTGAAGACCCGGTGAGAATGTATTTGAAGGAGATCGGTAAAGTGCCTCTTTTGAATGCGGAGGAGGAGATCGACCTTGCCCGTAAAATGGAGGCGGGCGTGGTAGCCAGAGAAAAGATTGCCCTTTTGGAGAAGCGCTTTGACGATGCCGGCGAAAAGGAAACGGCAGAACTTAAGGAAGAGATCGGCTCTCTCCAAAAAGAGCTGGATGCGGGAGATGTGGCAAAGAAGCGGCTGGCAGAGGCAAATCTGCGTCTGGTAGTGAGCATTGCCAAGCGCTATGTGGGGCGTGGAATGCTGTTTCTGGATCTGATCCAGGAGGGGAATCTGGGGCTGATCAAGGCCGTGGAGAAGTTTGATTACCGCAAGGGCTATAAGTTTTCCACCTATGCTACCTGGTGGATCCGTCAGGCCATCACCAGGGCCATTGCGGATCAGGCCAGAACCATCCGGATCCCCGTGCATATGGTGGAAACCATCAATAAACTGATCCGTGTGAGCAGGCAGCTTTTGCAGGAGCTTGGAAGAGAACCTACTCCGGAGGAGATTGCCGAGGAGATGAATCTGCCTGTGGAGCGGGTGCGGGAAATTCTGAAAATATCCCAGGAGCCGGTTTCCCTGGAAACCCCCATCGGCGAGGAGGAGGATTCTCATCTGGGAGATTTTATCCAGGACGACAATGTACCGGTGCCGGCAGATGCCGCCGCCTTTACCCTGTTGAAAGAACAACTGGTAGAGGTTCTGGGTACTTTAACGGAGAGAGAGCAAAAGGTGCTGCGGCTGCGCTTTGGCCTGGACGACGGCCGTGCCAGAACCCTGGAGGAGGTCGGAAAGGAATTCAATGTGACCAGGGAAAGAATCAGACAGATTGAGGCCAAGGCCTTGAGAAAGCTCCGTCATCCCAGCAGAAGCCGGAAACTGAAGGATTATCTGGACTGATGATCAGAGGAATTCATTTATCCGCAAGGCTGAAGGCAGTGTCGGGCATGGTTACTGCAGGCTGCAGTGTATGTGACGTGGGCTGTGATCACGGCTATCTTTCCATTTATCTGATCGAACAGAAAATTTCGCCTAAGGTGCTTGCCATGGATGTGAGGAAGGGGCCTCTTGGGCATGCAAGGGAGCATGTGGCAAAGGCCGGGCTTGAGGATTACATAACCCTGCGGCTCTCTGACGGCCTGGACGGCTTTGAGGCCGGGGAAGCCGAAAGTCTGGTTCTGGCCGGTATGGGAGGCAGGCTGATGCAGCGCATTTTAGAGCGGGAGCCTCAGAAGACGAAAGCTTTCAGGGAACTCATTCTGCAGCCCCAGTCGGAGCTTGCAGGCCTTAGACGGTTTTTGCGCAGTGAGGGATACGCAGTCCGGGCGGAGGATATGGTATGGGAGGAAGGAAAGTATTATCCTGTGATCAAAGCCCTGCCGGGGGCTTTGGAGAGATCGACAAAAAGCCTGGAAGAGACAGAGACTGACCGGGAGCTGGAGGACAGGTACGGTTCCTGCTTACTGAGAGAAAAGCATCCGGTGCTTCTGTCTTACTTAAAAGAAGAGAGGGAAGCTTTAGGACGTTTGATACTGACATTGGAGGAAGCAGGCGAAAGCAAAAGGGCGGCAAAGCGGATGGAAGAGCTTTCAAAGGAAATGGGGTATACGCAGGAAGCCATAAGGCTTTGCAGCAACTAAGAAGGAGGGGTATAAGGAATGGCAAAGATAACCATTGACGGCATTACAAAGGAGTATCCCCAGGGGACTGCCTTTGAAGAGATTGCAAGGCAGTACCAGCCCGGGTTTAAGGATATGATTGCGCTGGTGGCAGAGAACCGCAAGATCAGAGAGCTGCATAAAAAAGTGGAAAGGGACTGCAGCCTTTCCTTTTTGACCATCCGGGATGATATTGGGCACAAGACCTATGTCAGGACGGGGCTGATGATCCTTGTAAAGGCCATAAATGATGTGCTTGGTAAGGAAAAGGTGGGCCGGGTAAAGATCGAATTTGCCATTGGCCAGGGGTATTACTGTAAAGTGATAATGGAGGAAAAACTCACCAGGGAGCATGTAAGCGCCATCGGGAAGCGGATGGCGGAGCTGGTGGAGAAGGATCTGCCGATTACCAAAAAGTCTTATCCCAAGGATCAGGCCATAGAACTTTTCCGCAGTCATAAACTGTTCAACAAAGAGAAGCTTTTCCGCTACAGGAGGAGTTCTTCGGTAAACGTTTATTGCCTGGACGGCTATTACGATTATTATTATGGGTATATGCTTCCGAGTACGGGATATTTGAAATATTTTGACGTGCTTCACTACGAGGACGGAATCATGCTTCTTTTGCCGGGGAGCGAGGATCCCACCAAGCTGAACTATTTTGCCCCTATGGAAAAGCTCTTCCACACTCTTACAACCTCCTCCAGGTGGGGAGAGATGATGGGGATTGAGTCCGTTGGGGATTTGAACAATTCCATCCGTGACGGCCTTCTGGGAGATATGATTCTTGTGCAGGAGGCTTTGCAGGAGAGAAGGATCGGAGAGATTGCCAGAGAGATTGTTGACCGGGGAAATGTAAAATTTGTGCTGATTGCGGGTCCTTCCTCCTCAGGAAAGACGACATTTTCCCACAGGCTTGCCATCCAGCTGCGCACTTACGGACTGATTCCCCACCCCATTGCGCTGGATGATTATTTTATCAACCGGGTGGATACTCCGAAGGATGCAGACGGGAATTACGACTTTGAGTGTCTGGAAGCCATTGACATTAAGAAGTTTAACGAGGACATGAATCTGCTTTTGGCCGGAGAGGCGGTGGAACTTCCCCAGTATAATTTCAAGCTGGGAAAACGGGAATATCATGGCAACATAAAGAAGCTGGGCTCGGAGGACGTACTGGTCATTGAGGGAATTCACGGCCTGAATCCGGTCACCACCGCTTCCATGCCAGACGAGAGCAAGTTTAAGATTTATATCAGCGCCTTAACCAGTTTAAATGTGGACGATCACAACCGGATTCCCACCACGGACGGACGTCTTCTTCGGAGGATTGTGCGGGATGCCAGAACCAGGGGCAACAGCGCCAAACGTACTATCGCCATGTGGCCTTCCGTGAGGAGAGGGGAGGAAAAATATATTTTCCCTTTCCAGGAAAGTGCGGATGAAATGTTCAACTCTGCACTGATTTACGAGCTTGCGGTCTTAAAACAGTATGTGGAGCCTCTTTTGTTTGGAATTGAAGAGGGAGAACCGGAGTATTATGAGGCCAAGCGGCTTTTAAAATTTCTGGAATATTTCCAGGGGATAGACAGCCAGAATGTTCCGGCCAATTCGATCTGCCGGGAATTTATCGGGGGGAGTTGTTTCAGGGTTTAAGGTATTATTCGTTTTATTACAAAAACAGGATGAAAAACAGAGACAGGAAATCAGGTAGGACAAATGATCGCGGCTGCCGGGAGAGACTGCCAGGGCAGTTTCCGTTTCCTTTGGTCTGCCCGCAGGGCGGAGCGGAGGAAGGCGGCAGGTGAGGAAAGTCCGGGCTTCACAGGGCAGGATGCCGGATAACGTCCGGTGGAGGCAACTCCAAGGCCAGTGCAACAGAAATAAACCGCCCCTGGCGCTCTTGGCGCCAGGTGGAAATTTGCATAGCAAATTTCCAAAGCATGCATCTTGCATACTTTTGGTAAGGGTGGAAAGGCAGTGTAAGAGACTACCGCCTGCACGGTAACGGGCAGGGCACATGTAAACCCCATCCGAAGCAAGACCAAACAGAAAGCGTTCAGCCGGCCCGGTCAGCTTTCAGGTAGGTCGCTTGAGGCTGCTGGCAACAGCAGTCCTAGATAGATGATCATTCACGACATAACCCGGCTTATCGTCCTGCCTGATTTTTTGGTTTAATCTTCCCTGTCTGATTATTAAATCTTTATTCAACTGGATAGGAATGTGGGTAGAGATGGAAAGAATGATAGAAAGAGTTTTTAGACGAAACGCTGCTGCGAGCCGCTTGAAGCCGCTTGAGAAAAAGGGGCTATGGTGGGTGCTTCCGGCGTTTTTGTTATTTTCGGGCCTTTTGTCGGTGATACCGGATAAAGAGGTATACGGGGCAGGAGAGGAAAACCGGCAGTTTGCTTCGAAGGGGGATGCATCGCCTGAAATCGAATCAAGTCATGGATTAAAGCTCCCTCCGCTGATTCAGACAACCACCCTGGAAGAGGACTATAAAGCCATAACCGGTTTGGGACTTGCCTTCACTCCCTTATCGCAGGAAGAGGATTTGGAACAGGCTTTTTGCAATATTCTTTGCAGTTGTGTGCGTCTTCAGGCAAACGGGCATTATGGGAGCGGAAGTATTTATCTCATGGAGGCGGATGCGATTATTATCGTGAGCAACAGACATCTTCTGGAATATTGGGATGAGGACAGTTTTGTGACCTTCCCGGGAGGCATAGCGCAGGACGGGAAAGTGATCGGACTCTCCGGGAAAGCGGACGTTGGATTTGTCAGAGTATCCATTGATCATTTCTCCTGGGAGGAATTACTGGCGCTTAAAAATGTCCGGCCGCGAAGGGAAAGCCCGGAGAATCCTACGGTAACACCGGGGAGAGGACTTTTATTGGTGGATATGGCAAGCGATCCCGATCACCCGGCGATGAAGCGGGGAGAGGTCATTTTGGCCCGTACCTATCTGGACGATTTCGGAATGGAAATGCTCTACGGAACGGGAGAGGCGCTGCCGGGTATGTCCGGCAGCGGCGTGTTTGACGGGTATGGTAATTATCTGGGGATGCTTACCGGGGCGACGATGGGGGGAGAGATTGCGGCAGTGCCGGCGGAGGTGATTGACAGGGAATACCAAATGAGATAAGTGTTATGCTTTGCTCAAAAAGTAATGTAATGAATTATAAAAGTCCGGATTATGGTACATTAACTCTGCTATAATCAAAATAGCAGGTAAGCAGAACGAACAGGTTTGTTGGAAATCAGCGATTGGACGAAAGGAAACGAAATGGAAAAAAACACCCTGATCAGCGGTTATACTTCAATCATCAAATCCAGGCAATATAGCACGGCCTTGAAAGAGATGGCAGGTCGAATTATAGCAGCATCTAAAAAAGCTCCCAATGAAGCCACAATAGAGAGCAGATTTGACTGTGAACTATTTACTTTTTTTAAAGAACATTTTGGGCCATTAGGATTTGAATACAATCCTATTAAAGAAAAATCAATTGCAACATGCAGACATGTCGCAAGAGAAGCTTCTGGGAGAGCAGATACTGCGATATCGACATTAGTAATAGAATTTAAACAACCGGTAGCATTGACAGGAGAAGAGCAAAAAAATAAGGCCATAAATCAAATATCTGATTATTTGATTGGATTAAGCAGACTTAATGATGAGGAAATGCTCGAGGGATTTGTGACAGATGGTATAAAAGGATGCTTTATTACATATTCAGGTGGGAAAATTACAAAAGAGAAATTTATGGATTTAGACGAATGGGCTCTTGACAGGATTATTCAAAATATTTTGTCTCTGAAATTGATCGCATTTAATGCTGAAAATTTAGTGGATAGCTTTTGTAATCCCCCGCTAAATGATGGAATAGCCTTTCGCTTAGTCGAAATTCTGTTTAAAATATTAAGAGGTAAAATGTGTACCAAAACAGAAATGCTATTTTATGAGTGGAAGGAATTGTTTAATTTAGCGCACGATGACACATCGAAGCAGCAGGCGATAATTGATAGAAAAAAATCATTAGACGGCCCGTGCGCCGCTTTAGCGGCATATTTCCTCTGCACGGGCCTGCGCATAAAAAAAACGGCCCACACTTTCTGTGAGCCGCCTTATCATCTATATTCTCCAAAAAACTAAGCCATCTTGTTCACAGCCTGAGCCAAACGCGCTACTTTTCTGGAAGCAGTGTTTTTATGATAAACACCCTTGCTGGCCGCCTTGTCGATTGCAGACGTAGCAGCAACTAAAGCTTTGGCAGCAGCATCTTTATCGTTTGCGTCGATAGCAGCAGACACTTTCTTGATCGCTGTCTTAACGCCAGACTTAATCGATTTATTTCTTTCAGCTTTGGTTCTGTTTACTAAAATCCTCTTCTTAGCAGACTTAATGTTAGCCACGATGTACACCTCCTCTTACAATCATCAGTTACATGAGATGTTTCATTAAAGCCGGAGACACGGAACGTCTTAATGTAAACACACGCATATTATTTTATCCGCAAAAAGAATTTCTGTCAATACATAAATGGAGAATATTTGGAAAATACTTTAGTTTAGACTTACTATGCGCGCGAAAGCCGTGCAGAAACGAGGGAGAATTATGAGCAGCTTTAGAGTAAGGACAGATTTGGCCCTTGAGGTGCGGGAAAATATGGAGGAAAACGCCAAAGAGTGCAGAGGCGTTTCGGTGGAAGAGCAGTACCGGGAGGAGAGCGAGATTCGGATCACAAAGGTGGTGATTCAGACAATGAACGGCGCCAAGGCCATGGGCAAGCCCATCGGCACCTATATTACCCTGGAGGCTCCGGCCATGGTGCTGCCGGACGAAAATTATCACGAGGAAATCTCCGCAGAGCTTGCAGGACAGCTAAAAGAAATTATACCCGGCATGGAGAAGGAATTGTCGGTGATGGTGGTGGGACTTGGGAACCGGGATGTGACCGCGGATGCCTTAGGGCCTAATGTGGTAGATAATCTGATAATTAACAGGCATATGATGAAGGAGTATGGGAAAGCCGCTTTTGACAGGAAAAAAGTGCATATGGTGAGCGGGCTGATTCCCGGGGTTATGGCCAAAACCGGAATGGAGTCCCAGGAGATCATTAAGGGTGTGGTGGAAAAGACAAACCCCAATGTGGTAATTGTGGTGGATGCGCTGGCTGCCCGTTCCACCAGGCGGCTCAACAGAACCATTCAGGTCACCAATACGGGAATTCATCCGGGCTCCGGAGTGGGGAATCACAGAAACGCCATTACGGAGGAAGCCCTGGGGGTTCCGGTCATCGCCATCGGGGTACCCACGGTGGTGGATGCGGCGACCATTGTCAGCGACGCCTTTGATAAGATGATGCGCCAGGCGGGAGAGG
>CAJTVL010000007.1 GCA_910579425.1 uncultured Lachnospiraceae bacterium
ACGAGATCGAGTAATGTGACTGGAGTTCAGACGTGTGCTCTTCCGATCTTGTCTGCTGGGAATATATATTTTCATTTTTTCGGTAAAGCAGGCAATGGCAGTGAGAATCGCCAGTGTGACCGTCGTTTTGAACAGCCAGTTGCAGCCCGCAAAAGTCACGTGGATGGTGATGGTTCCCACAATTCCGATCATGAGAAAAGCAAACACTCTTCCCCCCTGCCGCATCAGGTAATTCAGTGAGGAAGTGCCCTCCTCCTGAAGCTGCAGGACCGTTTCCTGTCTCTGCACCGCCCCGAAAAACCGCTGGAGAAAGGCTTTGCCCATGGCTTTACTTTCTTCTCCGTTCTGAAAGGAAAGATAAACGATTCCCCCTGTCATCAATATAAAAATAACCCACAACAATACGACTACCGGCCATCTGGTTCTTTTCTTCATATCCGCTCCCATCCGCATGCTCTGCCATGCATACAACATCAGGGTTTTCGCAAAAAAATCGACTGTTCTTATTATATTCGCCGGTATCCGGGGTTGTCAATTGCCCGAAAGAGGTCTTAAGAATTTCTTTATAAAAATGCTGTTCGGGAAGGATGCTCAACTTTCATAAGGCGACTGGTCAAGCCTGATGAAGTACCCCTGATCATGGACACATACCGGGCATTTCTGCGGCGCGGCCTCTCCCTCGTAGATATAACCGCAGTTTAAGCAGATCCATCTTGTCTTTTCCGATGCCCGAAAGAGCATATCCTTTTCCATGAGCTCCGCAAACCTTCCGAACCGGTCTCCATGCACCTTTTCGATTTCCGCGATCAGGAAAAAAGAATTGGCAATGGCATGAAAGCCCTCTTCCTTTGCCTTTTCCCCAAAGTTCTTGTAGACGTCGTCGTGCTCCTCGTACTCATTGTGCTGGGCCATGCGCAACAGCTCTGAAAGATTGTCCGAAATATCCACCGGATACCCGCCGTCTATGTGGATGGTCTCTCCTCCCAGCCCCTTCAGATAATTGTAAAAAATCTCCGCATGCTCTCTTTCCTGGTTGGCGGTATAGGTAAAGACCGCCTCAATTACGTGCAGATTCTGCTTTTTGGCCTGAGAGGCCGCTATGGTGTAACGGTTGCGGGCCTGGCTCTCCCCTGCAAAGGAACGCATCAGGTTAAGCTTTGTCTCACTGTTTTTAAAATCCACTGCCATAAAAAAATCTCCTTTTTCTTCTATAATTAATATGGGCTCCCGAGACGGTTTATCCTGCCGCAAACCGTCGCGAATGTTCCTGTCCATATTATGGATAAAAAAGGAGATTTTATACCGATTTTGTATGGGGAATGGAAAACGGATGTGAAACTCCTTACTAACACTAAACAATATATCAAAATTGTATACTTGACTTTTAAATCACATATGCTATTATATAAATAAGTTAACTCGTGAAGGATTCAGGCTGGGTTCTCGAATGAGAGTAGGTGTATACCAAGAATTCCTTTGCCCCTGGGGTTAGCTTATTTTTTTGCCCTTTTCAAATTTTCAACTATGCGCTCTGAATCGTGTTGTATTTCATTAACTATCAAATCAATCGCTGCTACGGAATATGTATAAGATGGCTGTGCATATTGTCTGTGTACATAACAATATTTTTCATTTTCTTTAATTCCATAGACTTTATTAAACAGATCAAATATATACTGGTTCATATTAAAATCTATCCCACCATTTTGTAAACGTCTGTTTATTTCCTTTATAGCAGTTTTCATTGTATATTTGTGGGTATTGTTTGGGTCTTTCAATTCCTTGATTATTTTAACCCCTACGTCAGCATTATTATCAATATAAAGATGTGAAGTGGCTTTATTTTTATCTTTTGTAATATAATGTAAATGTTCTATTCTAATAGCAAATGATTGATTATTCTCTGCAATCATTGGTTCTAGCTGGGCTTCTGTGCTTATAATCTTAGATGCTATTTCTTCCGGGTATTTTGCCCTGATCACACTTTCGTCTAACGCTTTCATACTGACTGATAATGTAAGAAAATTTTGTGGAATGCTTTCTGTCATATCAATGCCATGATATTCCTGCATTTTTTCTACATAATTTAACACACATGCCTGAAATAGCGGCACATATATCATCTCATATTCTTCCATTACAAAATGAGTACTGGTATTTCGCAGCTCTATAATTTTGACTAAATTCCTACGAACCGGTGCTTTTGCATTTGTAATGACCTGCTGCAGACAGTTCTCTAATGAAATTGTCCGCTTCGGATTATCCGCATAATAAATACTGCTTTCTCCACGCGTGGCTAATAAATGTGCTTTCAACATTAACTCCCATGCGTTACATATAAAAAAGCTAAACCCCTCCACCCTATATTTTATCGTTGGTTTATTATATATTTCAATTGCCATGATAAATGCCTCTTTTGATTTTTCAAGAAGCTTATCTTTTAGAATCATTCTGCCACCTTTCAAAATATCTATTCCATATCTGACACAATATCGAAAATATTATAACATTTTTTGCCATTTTACTCAACTGGAAATTGAAGTTCTGAAAGTTGCAAATCGCAAAGAATCTATCTCACTAAAGATAGGACAGAAGAAATTTCAGATCAGCCTGCCTGATTGAACCTCCATAGCAGGCTGTCAGGGCGGAACTGGCCAAAAGAAAAATGTATATCAAGTTCCTGCCCCACTCCCATATGCGCCCTCTCTTCATTCTATATCGAAATCCTCCACGGCGCATCCTCAAAAGGTACATACATAATACCCGGATGAAAATAAAGCTCAATCCCCTGTGCGATCCCCTCTGCCAGCTTCTTCTGATAATCCGCCGAAGCCAGAAGCTTTTCCTCCTGGGGATTGGACAAAAATCCGGTCTCGATCAGACAGGCTGGCATCAGCGTTTTGCTCGCCACATAAAGATCCGTACTGTCGATCACTCCCCGCCCTCTTGCCCCGGTACTCTTTACCATCTCCCGGTGAACCAGAAGAGCCAGCCTTTGGTTATCCCTGGAAGCGTCCGTCCCGTCATACCAGGTTTCAATGCCGCCTACCGTCTTATCCTTCCCCTCGTATGTGTTCTGGTGGATGCTCACATAGACGTCCGCCTGATAGCTGTTGGCGATCTCCACCCGATCCATTTTATCCTGAAACTCGTCCTTTTCCCGAAGCAAAAGTACCCGATAACCCTTCTGTATCAGCGCTTTTTCCAGCTCCCGGGCAATCTGGAGATTAATATCCTTTTCCTCCGCCTTCTTTCCCACACAGCCGCTGTCCACGCCCCCATGTCCGGGATCAATAGCAACCAGAAAAGGCTCCTGCTCCTTTGCTCCTTCATCCTTTGACAGTGTCTGCTGTAAAACCTGAGAATCCGTCCCCTTGCTGTCCTGCTTCTCCTGCGGCAGAATTTCCGCTCTCTCCTGCTCTTTCGGGAAAGCGGCGGCAAAATTTTCCTCTCCGTAAGGGCCTGGCAGCAGCTCCTGTGCCTGTTGCTGCGTCCGCTCACTTTTGGGCGCCGCCCACACCATCGTCTGGCCGATGGACATGCCCAAAATTCCTGCCGTCAGCGTTATCGTAAAGCAAAATCCTCTTCTTCCCCGCTTCTTCCCTCTGTCTGTCTGAAATCCTTTTGTTTTTCTCATAAAAAAATGATGCTCCTTTGTAGTCTGCCCGTAGATGTTTCGCTTAGCCTGCTCTTTACTGCAAGTCTACAAAACCGGTGCATCATTTTATCATCATTTTTCCATCAAACTTCCATCATTTATGCATCTTTTTTGCATCATACGTCCGAAAGCGAAAGGCCCCTGTCACCGTTCACCATAATCCTGTTCCATCTGATACAAAGCCCAGCTCCAACCAACAGGGATAGCATATCCGTAACCGGCGCTGTGTATATTACACCGTTCAGGCCCCAGAGATTGTTAAAAATCAATAAAAGCGGAAGATAAATCAATCCCTTGTTTAGTACAGCTACAAGCGTTGCATACGATGCCTTTCCGGTTGACTGCAAAAAAGTGGTACATAATTGGTATAAACCATAAAATGGCCCTATAACCATAGATACGGCTACCATTTTTTCTCCCAGCTCTATTACCTGTGCATGGTCAATAAACGCTGCGACCAGATATGTTTTGCCAACCACGCAGCCCGCCGTCAGGATGCTGCCCACCACGACAGTCATAATGCCAAGCTTCTTTATTATCCAATATAACCGCTTGTAATTCCCGGCGCCGCAATTATAAGAAATGGCGGGCTGCATACCCATGCAGATTCCCATTGCTGTCATGGAAACTACCATAGAAACTTTTCCTGCCACCCCATTTGCGGCTACCGCCACCGAACCATACCCTGCCAGCATCTGATTCATAACCATATGGGAAATGCTCATAAGAATCGTACTACATGCCATCGGAAACCCCAATGTCACAACGGGAAAGACAATTTCCCGTTTCAGGGAAAAATCCTTGATATGAAGGGAAAAAATACGGTTCTTTTGGGCGATATACCAAAGCAGATATGTACCAAGTCCGTTTGCCAGCATAGATTGTTTCGCCGAGCCGTCCGCGCGTATCAGATTATTAAAAACATTGCCAAACAAAATAACAGGCCCTCCGATTGCAAGAATACGCAGATAGGTACATGTATCGCTCATCGTATCTGCATTTGCGCCGATTGCGTCGCTTATAGCCGGCGCATTGATAAGAACCGCCCCCGTAAAAATCAACCCCATCGTCAACGCGCCATAACAGCACATGCTGGAATATGCCCGTATTTTATCAAATTCCTTTTTTCCGAATGCCAGCGATACCGCCGTGCAGCCGCCGCTTCCCAAGAGTGTTCCAAGTCCGGATAAAATACTGAAAATCAGGCCGCATAAAGATACCGCAGCAATTTTGCAGGGATCGCCTGTTTTTCCAATGAAATAGGTATCCGCCATATTATATAACACCATTACCAGCATGATTACGATTGTTGGCACACACAAATTCATAACCATCTTTCTAAAAGAACCTTCCTTTAAAATCTGCTCATTTTTTTCCATCTGTTCTCGCTCCTTTACAAAAATATTGAGATAATTATCATAATCTTATTGTAAAAGAAACTGTTTTCCTGTACAATCATCAATATATCATCATTTGTATAGTTAATGGAGAAAAACATGAATTCTAAAAATAACCAGCGTTTTCAACAGACAGAACGTGTCATCCGCACAGTTTTCATAGATCTACTCAAAGAAAAAAAAGAATTGTCGAAAATAACCATCACGGAAATCTGCCGTTTGGCAGGAATTAACCGGACTGCTTTGACTGCTTTTTATCTGCATCATGAAGATGTGTATGAGTTGATGCAATGTATGGAAAAGGATATGCATCAGTATTTTATTTCCCTGTTTACTGTTCCCGGCGGCAAATATTCCCTTCGGGAACGCTATCTGTGCCTCTTCACTTTTCTGAAAGAACGTCAGGACTTTTACCGTGTCTATTTGAACAGTCAAAGCCGTCCACAGATTTTGGACTACACACTCTTTCCCGAATTGCAAAAAAAGCTTGCCCAAAGTTCCGACATAGTCGGTTCCTTGGAATATGAATACTGCCAGACATTTTTTATCGCCGGCCTTACCGCAATAATTCAAAAATGGCTGAATAATAACTGTATGGAATCCGAAGCAGAGCTTATGCATATCCTTGAACTACAGTTATCTTTCAGCCTCATTTTATCATGACATACTTCTGAAATCTGCTGTTTGGGCTATTTGATTTTGTCCCGCATTAAAACCCTTCCAATGACCTTATGATCAAAATCCCTCTGCCCCTACTTCGAAATCTTCAAAAACAGTTCATTGATCCCATCATAAAACCCAACGGTCACAATGGTACGCTCATCCCCCATCCCCTCAAAAACATACTTTTTATAATAAGGCGTGGCCTCCAGCAAAGGGTTGTCCGTCTCATAGGGAGCCGGGGCGTCAAGCCCCATATAGCCGCTCCATTTTTCGATAATCTCATCGGCGTTGATTTCCTCCCACTTCTGCTGGGTTCTCACATAAAACTCATACAGCCTTCCATCGTCCGCATCCAGATAGGCATCAATGAGACGATTGGATTTATCCGCATTCCGCTTGCTGTTGGAAAGGCTCATCTTCCACACTGCCACATTGTTTCTGGGCTCCAGCACATCAATGGCGGAATATAGGGTAGCCTCATAATCGGCCCCCGCCACCTCCCTGACCGTGTCCGGCAGAATCCCCAGGTCTTTCAAGTCTTTGAGCATTTCATTGCAGGCGGAAAAAATTTCCTCCTCTGTGATCTCCTTTTCCGCAGGCCCTCTGTGATTGACCACAAAGGCATAGGTTCCCGCCACCTCCTGATACTCCGCCGACTCATCCTCCACCCGGGTGAGGGCATTCTGCTCGCTTTCCGGCAGGCTCTGGCTGTTCAGGCATTGAGACAAAATATACAGCTTTTCGTTGCTGCCTAAGGTATAACGGTATCCTTCCTTCTCCGTCTCCGACGTCTGCGTCTGGATTCGGTCAAGCACTCTGCCGTCCTTGTATTCTGAAAGATTCTCCGGCCCCCAGATCGACAGGGCCATGATCAGCAGCGCAATGACAAAAAGGGTACCATTCACCGCAGATTTCTTCATGGCTGTCTGGCTGATCCCAATCTCTTTTTTATTCATCCGATTTCCTCTCCTGCTCCGGCAGAAGGAAGCCGATACAGGTTCCCTCTCCCAATTTACTCTCGATGGAAAGACTGCTGTGATGGAGGGACAGGATTTCCGCGCAAAGCGCCAGCCCCAGTCCGGCCCCGTTCCGCTCTCTGGCCCTGGATTTATCCACCATATAAAAGGCCTTGGTAATCTTCTGGATTTCCTCTTCGGCAATTCCCATGCCATAATCCTTTACCTGAAAAAGGTAACCCTTCTCCCGTACCATACCTTTCACCTCTATGGTGCTCCCGGGCTCAGAAGCCTTCACGGCATTGTCCATCAGGTTGATTAATACCGTAATAATCAGATTGCTCTCCGCCCAGACGATTCCCTCCTCAAAGGTATAGACAAAGTTCATATCCTCATTGGTTCGAAACATTGCCTGAAGATACTGGAACAGACTCTCTGCCTGCACCTCCTGAAACTGGGCCTGTCCATGCCTTGTCACCATAATATCCAGAAGCCGGATAGACATAGCCTCTAAGCGCTTGCCCTCCGTATAAATATAATTGGCGGACAAAAAACTTTTCTCCTCATCCAGCTTTCGGGAGCGGAGCATATCCGCATAACCGATAATCGCTGTGAGAGGAGTTTTCAATTCATGGGCAAAGGCCCCCACAAAATCTTCCTTCGCCTGAATCTCATCCTCCAATTTATTGATATTTTCCTCCAGAGCCTCCGCCATATGATTGAAGTCAAGGGTTAGCTGCCCCAGCTCGTCATTGCTGACCTTCCTTGCCCGGTAAGCGTAATCCCCCGCCGCCATCTTTTTGGTGGCCCTTGTCAAATGCCGGATCGGCTTGGTGAGAAGAAAGGAGATCAGGTGCATGGCTGCCATTCCCAAGAGCAGCATCACCACCGTCACCTGGCGGTATACCCGAAAGCCCATGGCCCTCTCGTCAAACACCACCGACACGTCCCGCAGGGTTTCCAGATACAAAACCCGGTCCAGGGCGTTTACCGTGCTTGCCGTCTGGACATAGTAATGCCCATTCAAATAAATCGTTCTGTAAGCCTTGGTACTGGCGTCGGTCTGAGACAGCAGGGCATCATCCATCTCAAACCCGTCGCTGGCATAAAGCGCCTGCTTTTCCTCATTAGAGATCCGAAGCATACGGCTGGCATTCTGGCCCGAGGATTCCAGCTTTGAGGCAAGCTGCTCCACCGTGCTGTCCTGAAGCACATCATATTTGGCCGGCACATTCAGAGCCGCTGTCTCAAAGGCAAAGCAGAGAATGCTGTTCTCATCCAGAGCCTGTCCCGTTTCCCGCTCAAGGGAAATCTCAAATACACTGTCTACAAAATAAAATCCGCTGAAGCCAAGGGCAATTGCCATGACGATCATGGTGCAAAACAGCAGTTTTGAAGAAAATTTCATTGCGGCACCTCTAGCCGGTAGCCCACCTTATAAACGGCCACCAGATTCTGCTCCCATCCCAGTTTTTTCCGAAGACGCTGTACATGAAGGTCAAGGGTACGGCTGTCGCTGATATATTCATCCTCCCATACCTTTTCATATAAGGTTTCACGAAACAGCGCCACGTTCTTGTTCCGTATAAAAAGCACTAAAAGCCCAAATTCCTTGTTGGTGAGCACCACCGGTTTTCCGTCCTTTAGAACCCTGCGGGCTTCCACATCCACCACCACGTCTCCTGCCGCAAGGAGCTTTTCCGTCTTGTTATAGCGGCGCAGAACCGCCTCCACCCGGGCGATCAGTTCCACCACGTCAAAGGGCTTTACCAGATAATCGTCGGCTCCCAGTTTCAGCCCCTTTACCCTGTCTTTCACCTCATGCTTGGCCGTGATAAAGATCACCGGAATCTTCAAAGGGCGTATGTATTCCATTACGTCATAACCGTCAGCCCCCGGAAGCATAATATCCAGAAGGATAAGGTCAAAATTCTCCTTCTCTATCAGATCAATGGCATCCAGACCGTTCTGCACACTCTGGCAGTGATAGCCCGACGCCGACAAATTTAGATCAATCAGATCACATATGGATTTTTCATCGTCTACAACCAGTATCTTAATCATTTTATCCTCCATGCCGCGTTTTTTGCGGCAACGCGATGTGAAATCCGCACCCCGCCGCTTACTCTTCCGCCTTCCATCCCCAAAAGCTCCGGGCTTTCTCCACCAGCCCCGCTACCGTATCCTCCTCGCTGCAGGGATACTGCTCCTTGATCTCCTTATCCTCATAAAACCCGCCCGTGCGCTGATAATAAATGGCATAATCGTTCTCCGCCAGAAGCTCGTTCCTGTCGCTCTCATAACTGTAACGGGCCAGCACCAGAATATCCTTCATCCCGTCCCCGTCAATATCCCGGCAGGTAATCCCCTTGAGGGCATAAAGATTGTCATAGTCCCCCATAGGCTGCAAGCTCCACACAATATAGCCGTCCTCGTTGATCAGATAAATCATAAAGGTGGCAAAATCCGCCATGGTATAGGTGCCGGGCACCACTTCCAGCCTTCCCAGCTTTTCAAACTGCCTGAAATAACACTGCTCCTGGGCGATCACGAAGCCCTTCTGCACCAGTTCCTTCTTCGTCACTGCCGTGTAAAGAAATTCCGTGGACTTGCCCTCCTTCACAAAGGCGGCAATACTCTCCACGCTTTTGTTCATGCTGAACCGGTTGATCTTATCGGAGAGGCGGTAATCCCAATAAAATCCCCGCTCGCCCTGAAAAAGCACATCCCCGATTTTGTAGGGCTTTCCCGCATAGTCCCCGCTGTCATTGACGCAGGTGGTAATCAGAATAATATCCATGAGGCCGTCCCTGTCCAGATCCTGAAAGGAAACCGCCTTAAGCTCCCGGATGGGCTGACTCATCTTTCCCTTATTCCGGTTATTGGCTTCCAACTGATCAGTCCGGTACACCACCTTTCCCTCCCCGTCCGCGAAAAACAGGGCCAGCCTGTGGTACCGCTTGTCTAAAGCCGGAATCATGGAGACCTCCCCCAATCCCTTTAGCTCTATGGGAAAGATCTGTTCCCCGACCACCTCAAAGCCTTCTTCCTCAATCCGGGCGCTGCTTTCGATCCGCAAAAGGCGCTGCTGATAATCCTCATAGGCGGCCAGAAGAGCCCTGGCATCCTCTTCCTCCTTCGCACTGACAGACAGCGGGAAAACAGGAATGATCACAAAAATTATCACAATACTATATATAATGGATAAGAATAATTTTGTTCTTCTCAATGCGGTATCCGCTCCTCTTTCGGCAGCCTCTTGATCACACAGCTATGAGGCTTATCCTTTTTCTCTCTGCCACCCGCCCACGCTCATGGCATTCTCAAATTCTTCCACGATCTCCTGATTGGGGATAAAGGCTTCCTTCCTCTCACAGTCATATCCCAGGTATCCTAAATGAATCAACAGGGTCAGCACATCATCCTTTGTCCTTAAACTCTGCATATCGTTCTGAAAGCTTCGGGTGTTGACCGGAATATGTCCTCCGCCCAGCATCTGCACCATATCTCCCCTTAAGCCGTCAAAGTCCATATCCATATAGACCTTCAACGCCTCATAGGTCTCCGTTGACACCCAGTAATTGGAAAAACTCCCGCAGGACATGGCTCCCACCACCGACCTTGGATTATAGATATGGCGGTACTTTTTAAACTGATAACCATCGTACCAGCGGCTGGTAGCGGCAAAATCCATTCCAAATCTTCCACACAGTTCCTTTACCTCCGGCTCCGTAAAGCCCGTATATTCTTCCAGTTCCTTCTGGTCTGTCATAGAGTATTCCCAGAACATATTCAGCGCCGAATGAGAACCGTACTTCTTAACCGGTAAGATACCTGTCATATAGGCAAGGGCAACATAAGGCTGATCCTTCAACAGATCCCGCAAAAAATCCAGGTACTGCCTCTGCAGGCTCTCCGCCTCCTGCCGCTCCCGCATCACACAGTCCCACTCGTCGATGAGAAAGATAAACTGCCTGTCCCTTTCCACATAAATCTGCTCCAGGACGGCGGACAGACGCCTCTCTTCCTCCGGGAAACACTCTCCATAAGCCTTTTTGAGCTCGGAAATCACCGCCTGTTCCAGATATTCCGTGACTTTCTGATCCCCTGCTCTGCTCAGAAAACGCTGTATGTTAAGAAAGAGCACGTCATACTGATTCAAATACTCATCAAAGCTCTGATCAGCTTCTATTTTACAGCCTTTGAACAGCTCCCTGGAATCGCACCCCCGGCTATAATAGGCACAGAGCATTTCCAGTGTCATGGATTTTCCAAACCGACGGGGCCTGCTGACGCACATATATTGTTTCGTTGTGTTGATACACTTATTTGTATAGGCAATCAATCCTGTCTTATCCACATAGATTTCGGAACGGATAGATTTCCAAAAATTTGTATTCCCCGGATTTAAGTAAATTCCCATACACAATATCTCCTATTGTTCTCGTTTCTATTATATCAGTCTTTAGGAATAACTCAAATTATTTTTATACGTTCCTTTCTGTCGGTACACATCCGCATTTCCTTTTTAGACAATCACCGTCATTCTATCCTGCGCAACCATACCGGAAGGCCCCCAACAGCGCTCCACCTCTCCGATGGCCCACTGAGGGTTTTTCAGAATCTTCACCCCGTGGTGAATGAACAAAAGCTTTTTAGGCCTCTTCCCAAATCGTTTCAGGCAGTCGCAGATTTCTGAAATCTGATGGTGCCCGGTTTCAATCATAAGCAGATCACACTGCTCCGGCACGGTATATTCCAGATCCTCCCTCTGGGTATCCCCCGAATAAAAAATAGTTTTTCCACAGAGCCGTATACGGAAGGAAAAGGAGCGCCAGGGAGTTTCCGGTTCATGCTTCAAATGATGGTTATGGATTGCCTCTACAGCAATCCCTCCCTCATTTTCCCCTCCCTGATACAAAAGACCGTCTTGCACCGGATACCCGGCATGGCCGTAGCTGCACGCAAAATCGTCCTCCGTGTGCCTGAGCAGTTCCATCTGGGCCTGGTAGCTCTCCAGCCACGGCACATATACCGGAATCGTTTCTGCTACAGGAAGCTGCCGCTTCACCACCGTCAGCTTTCGGATGTTCCAAAGAAGGTTTCCCAGGCCTCCAATATGATCCATATGGCAGTGGGATATAAAAATGCCCCGGGTCTTTAAAAGATCAATCCCCATCAGGTGAGCCGTGTAAGCGCAGCACTCCCCGGCATCCAGCCAGTAAATTCCCTCCGGAAGCTCCAGAAGCACAGAAGTATGGTGCCTTCCCTCATAGGGTTCCGTGCCAGAGCAGCTTCCCAGAATATATACTTTTACTCCATCCTTTTTATTTTCATTCATATTGATTTCCATGTCCCTTCTATAAAAATCCGCACAACTACACGGTCTGAAATTGTCTTACCATACATGGCACAAAAAAGCAACAGTCTGCCACCGACAAACTGCTGCCTTTCCTTCTCAAAAGCAACCCTCTCCGAGATATGACTTTTCTATCCGTAAGAGACATGCTCACCCCTTAACGCGCCCTCAGCGGCTCTTAAGGGCGCGCATGGAATTCAGTATGGCGATCACGGAAACGCCCACATCCGCAAACACCGCCTCCCACATATTAGCAAGGCCAAACGCACCAAGAAGAAGCACCAATGCCTTTACGGCCAGGGCAAAGACAATATTCTGCTTCACGATCCGCAGGGTCTTGCAGCAGATCCGCACTACGGCGGCAATCTTCTTTACATCGTCATCCATCAACACCACATCTGCCGCCTCAATGGCCGCGTCGCTTCCCATACTGCCCATGGCGATTCCGATATCTGCCCTGGTCAGTACCGGAGCGTCATTGATGCCGTCCCCCACAAAGGCAAGTCTTTCCTTTCCCTTCTGTGTGCGCAACAGCTCTTCCACCCTGGCGACCTTCTCTCCCGGCAGGAGCTCTGCATGAACCTCGTCTATGCCAAGCTCTTTCGCCACCGCCAAAGCCGCCTGCTGCCTGTCTCCCGTAAGCATCACACACTTTTTCACCCCCACCGCTCTCATGCTGCGAATGGCCTGCCCGGCTCCTTCCTTGATGCTGTCTGCAATCACGATGGTGCCAAGGCTTTTTCCCTCGCAGGCAACATAGACAATGGTTCCCTGATTTTCGCAGGGTGTGAACGAGATCCCTCTGTTTTTCATCAGCTTTTCATTTCCGATGAGAACTTCCCTGCCATCTACCGGAACGCAGATCCCTTCCCCCGGAACCTCCAGAGCCTGCCCTACCCTGTTCATATCCGGCTCTTTTCCATAGGCCTCCCGGATAGATCCTGCAATAGGATGGGTGGAATACCCCTCCCCGTGGGCTGCAATTTCCAGAAGCTCTTCTTCGGTACCTTTTTCCGGAAGCAGCGCCTGAACCTTAAATTCCCCTTTGGTCAGTGTCCCTGTTTTATCAAAAACAATGGTAGTCATCTCCGAAATGGCTTCCATATAATTGCTGCCCTTGATCAAAACCCCGATCCTGGAGGCAGCCCCGATTCCTCCGAAAAAACCAAGGGGAACGGAAATCACCAGAGCACAGGGACAGGAGATCACCAGAAAAATACAGGCACGCTGAATCCACTGCGCCCATCCGCTTCCGGCAAGAAGCGGGGGAAGAAATGCCAGAAGCACCGCCCCGATGGTGACAATGGGGGTATAGTATTTGGCAAACTTGGTAATAAAATTTTCTACCTTGGCTTTCTTGCTGCTGGCATTCTCCACCAGCTCCAGTATCTTTGCAACGGTGGAATCATCGAACTCTTTTGACACCTTCACCTTGAGGGTGGAACTGCCGTTGACACAGCCGCTTATGATCTCGTCCCCTGCGCCGGCTTTCCTGGGAACCGACTCGCCCGTAAGGGCCGCAGTGTCAATCAAAGACTCCCCTTCCACCACCACGCCGTCAAGGGGAATTCTCTCTCCGGGCTTTATCACGATAACGCTTCCCACTTCCACCTCGTCCGGCTCCACCTGAACAAGCTTCCCATCCACCTCAATGTTTGCATATTCCGGACAAATGTCCATCATGTCAGCAATAGACTGCCGGGACTTCCCCACGGCGTAGCTCTGAAACAGCTCTCCGACCTGGTAAAAAAGCATCACCGCCACCGCCTCGGAATATTCCCTGACCCCAAACGCCCCAAAAGTGGCGAGCATCATCAGGAAATTCTCGTCAAAGACCTGACCATGGCATATATTTCTTGCCGCCTTAAAAATAATGTCATATCCGATTACCAGATAAGGAACCAGATAAATCACAAATAGAATCCATTTATTTTCAAGATTCTCAAAAAAACCCGCATGTTCACAGACAAACAGCCCCACAAAAAGGACTGCGGCAGCCACAATGCGGGCAAGCATTTTCTGCTGTTTTTTTGTCATCACAATCTCCTCCTTATGCAAAAAACGAGCAAAGCCCGTTTTTTGCATCCACTACATTAATATCTTACAGTCAGGCTCCACCCTGGCGCAAACCTTCACCACTTCCTGCATAATCTCCTCAAACTTGTCATCCTCCGCGTCGATGGTCATCTTCTGTGCGAGAAAACTCACATTGGCATCTCTGACTCCTCCGATCTTTTTGATGGCCTCCTCCATCTTTGCAGCGCAATTGGCGCAGTCCAGATCCTCAAGCTTAAATTTCTTTTTCATTTCACTTCATCCTTTCTTATCTTTTATTATTTGTATCCCCGCCTTATTCGTCGATATGCTCTCTGCCCTGGGCTATGATCGTCCTCACATGGGCGTCTGCCAGAGAATAGAATACCGACTTGCCTTCCCTTCTGCTCTTCACCAGCCTGGACTGTTTCAGGATTTTAAGCTGATGGGAGATGGCCGACTGGGTCATGTGCAGTATCTCTGCCAGATCGCACACACACACCTCGGCTTCGAACAGCACGTACAGAATACGGATCCTGGTGGAATCCCCGAAAACCTTAAACAGCTCCGCCAGGTCATAGAGCGTATCTTCCTCCGGCATCCCGGCATTCACAAGTGCTAAAAGCTCCTCATGGGTTTGAAAAGTCTCGCAGCACTCCACATCATTCACAGCCAATTGATCACCCGCCCTTCTTATTTTTTGCCTTTCTTATTTTTATTTATAAACATATGAGCAACTGTTCATATGTTTATATTAATCTCTAATCTGCAAATTGTCAATCCTTTTTTCTGATTTCCAATCTTCCTTTTCTCAGCGCAGACTACCTGCCGACCTCCGAAGCCAACAACCCCGCTGCAAGCAGCCGCTTGGCTCGTTGCTCGCGGGAATAAAAAAAACGTCTACTCTCCAAAAACAAGTAAACGTCCTTTTCCATATCCTGCGATTCCTCAGCCCTGCTTCTCCACCCCCACTGCGGCGCATATCTCCTTCAAACAACACTTCTCGCAATAGGGCTTTGTCCGCGCCGTACACACCGCCCTGCCGTGCTCCACCAGGCGGTGGCAGAAATCGCTTCCCTCCTGTGGCGGTATCAGCTTCCACAAGGCCATCTCCACCTTCTTGGGTTCCTTAATCCCATCCACCAGGCCCATCCGGTTTACCAGACGGATGCAGTGGGTATCAGTCACAATTGCCGGCTTGCCGAAAACATCCCCCATGATAAGGTTGGCGCTCTTGCGCCCCACCCCCGGGAGCTTTAAGAGTTTGTCAAAATCATCCGGCACCTTACCGCCGTACTCATCCCGCAGCATCTTCATGCAGGCGCTGATGTCCCTGGCCTTAGAGTGTCCCAGCCCGCAGGGCTTCACGATCGCCTCGATCTCCTCCACCGGGGCGGATGCCAGGGCATCCACATCCGGGAACTTCGCATACAAATCCTGTACCACTACGTTCACCCTGGCATCCGTACACTGGGCCGCCAGCCGGACGCTGACCAAAAGCTTCCAGGCCTGGTTATAGTCCAGGGTACATCCCGCGTTGGGGTATTCCTTCTTTAAACGCTCCACGATCTCAAGAGCAAGCTCCTTCTTTGTCATTTGTCAAACCATACCTTTCTGAAAGAATCACCCCTGATCCAGCAGCGTCTTCTGCAAAGTCCTGATCAGCTCCTGAATGTCAAGGGGCTTGGCCACATGGGCATTCATGCCGCATTGCAGACATACCTGAACATCATTTTCAAAAGCATCCGCCGTCATGGCTATGATCGGCAGCTCCTTGTCTTCCCTTGTAAGCGCCCTGATGGCTCTCGTGGCATCATATCCGTTCATCACCGGCATACGGATATCCATCAAAATAACATCATAATATCCAATCTCCGAAGCGGAAAACATGTCCACGCAGATTTTGCCGTTTTCCGCGTGCTCCAGTTCAAAGCCAAAGGAACTGAGAATTTCATTGGCAATCTCCCAGTTGATCTCAATATCCTCCGCTACCAGAATTCTCTTCCCGGTAAAGTCGGGCGCTTCATTTTCATTTTCTTCCGAGTCGTCCGGATTTTCCTCCGCATAATGCTTCAGGTAGCTATACAGCGTGGATTTAAACAGCGGCTTGGATATAAATCCTTCGATCTCCACATTCCTGGCTTCTTCCTCAATTTCACTCCAGTCATAGGCCGAAATGAGAAAAACCGGAACCGATTTGCCGATCCGTTCCCTGATCCGGCGGATGGTCTGCAGCCCGTTCATATTGGGCATCTTCCAGTCAATCAGTACAAACCGGTAATCCTCTTTCCTGTTATGGCGCTCTTCAATCATCTCAATTGCTTTTTTGCCGTCCAGAGTCCATTCTGCGTGGATACCAAGCTCCTCCAGATTGGACACCGCACTGTGGCAGAGCATTTCATTATCATCCACTACCAGAACATTCCATTCAGGAAGCTTCCACTCCTCCACCGATTCCGCTTTCCTGAAATCCAGTATCACATGGAAACTGCTTCCCTTCCCGAGTTCGCTCTGCAGTTCAATGGTTCCGCCCATCAGCTCCACGATCCTCTTGGTAATCGCCATTCCAAGACCGGTCCCTGTGGTTTTCTGCACCTGCTCCGAGCTGTCTCTGGAAAAGGTATCCCAAATTTTTTTCTGGAACTCCTGGGACATTCCGATTCCGTTGTCCTCCACCTCAAAATGAGTGCGGACATATTCCTCCCCCTGATCCGACGGCTCCTGGTAAACATGTACGTCGATCCTGCCTCCCTCCTGGGTAAATTTCAGCGCATTAGAGAGAAGGTTTAACAGTACCTGATTGATACGTACTCCATCACAATACACTTCTTCCGACAGGATATTTCTGATAAAAATATCAAAGAACTGGCTTCGCGCCTTCACCTGAGGCTGGATAATATTGACAATGTCATCCAAGGTTTCCCGCAAAGACATCCGTTTCATATGAAATGTCATCTTTCCGCTCTCAATCTTTGACATATCCAGTACGTCATTGATCAGGCCAAGCAAATGCTTGCTGGAGAGCATGATCTTTTTCAGGCAGTCTTCCACTCTTTCTGAGTCCCTCACGCTTTTCAGGCCGATTTCCGTCATTCCTATAATGGCATTCATGGGGGTACGGATGTCATGGCTCATGCTGGAAAGAAAATCGCTCTTAGCCTTGTTGGCGTGGACGGCTTCCTCCTTTGCCTTGTCAAGCGCCCGCATCTGCTGCTGCGTAAGGCCGAAATATTTGTAGAATACAAACAGCATGGCTGTGAGAATAATCAGGGAGCTGCCAATCATAATTGCTGCACGTATATTATCCAGCTTGGTGACCGCCTCATTGAGCGTGTCATTTTTCATAATACTGATCAGATACCAGCCGGCGCTGTTGGCGATGGGAGAACAATAAATCTGCCGTTCTTCTCCCTCAATCAGGACACGACCGCTATAGACCTTCTCTGCATCCATTGTCTCCTGCAGCAGACTGACCAGCTCCTCCACGTTTCGCCCGTCATACTCCCCATATACTTCCCTGACGCGTTCAAAATAGCTGTTTCTGTACGCGCCGCCATTGCGGATCACAAAATTCCCTTTCTTATCGATGATGTGGGAATAAACCTGTTCGTCATTCTCATCCAGATAAAGGGCCTCATTTAAATACTCCATGGAAACGCCTGCCACCAAAGCCAGGCTTTCTTCTCCCTCCTCCACCGGATAGGCGGCCGCCTGGCCCAGCAGAAGAAACTTATCCCCGGCACTGTTGGTTCCCATCCCTACCAGATGTCCGGTTGTTTTTAATTCCTCCATGACTTCGGCGTTATTAAAAAATTCCAGTTCCTGGCCATAAATCTTTGACAAAGTACCGTTTCCGGTAAGAAAGCCCACGTAATCGAAATTCCTCACCGTAATGCCCTGAGTCAGCAGGCCGAGCATTTCTTCCCGGTTCTCAAACCCGCCCTCCGGTATCTGTGCCACAACCTCGCCTACCTGGCCCAGGCGCAGATCAATCACGGAGGAAAACTTTTCCTGCAATTGTTTATTTAACTCTTCCATATAAATCGTAGTGATTTCCTGAATGGATTCTGTTGTTTTTTTATTCATGAAAAAGGCAAGCATCAGAAAAACCACAATGCAGACCAAAACCATGCCAATCAGGCTGCTCCATAAAAATTTCTTTGTTCTATCAGCCATTTTACTTCCCTTCACTCCCCAAACAGCTTCTTTTATAAAAAACGGTTCCTTCTACAGGCTCATCTCTCCGGCTTTGCCGTCTCTGCCATGTATCTTTACCTTCCGGCCCAAAAAAGCTTCCCTGCAGGCCCCTTCCACATAGGCTTTCAGTCTGCCGTCCTGCAGAGTAACCTGAACCGTCACCTGAATGTTTCCCTCCGTATCCGGGATACGGCAAATAGCCTCTTTCCCTTCTACAGGCGCATAAAAATGCAGCTCGCTGTTTGCGGTATAGTCATAATCCGGTCTCTCTTCCACCGTGCCCAGAGCCAGAAGCGTGTTTTCCCTGATATAAAGCGGCAGAGAAAAGTAATCGTAGGTTCCCTGGTAATAGCGCCCGCCCTCTTTGCAGGTACCGTCAAAATAATTGATCCAGTCTCCCTGCGGCAGATAATACCAGGCTTTTCCCTCTTCATTGAAAATAGGGGCGGCCAGGATACTCTCCCCCAGCATATACTGCATATCCAGCGCGGCGCAGGCCGGATCCTTTGGATATTCAAAGACCATAGGACGCATCAGAGGCGTTCCCTCCTCATGGGCCTCCACTGCTTTTGCATAGAGATAAGGCATGAGACGGCATTTTAAATGAACAAAGTATCCTGCCACATCACAGGCCTCCTCATCAAAAGCCCAGGGCACACGATAGCTGCCGGAGCCATGCAGTCTGCTGTGAGAGGAAAGCAGTCCGAAAGCAAGCCATCGTTTATATACGTCGGCAGGAGCCGTATTTTCAAATCCCCCAATATCATGACTCCAGAAGGCAAAGCCGGACATGGCAAAGGACAAACCTCCCCGCAAAGTTTCCGCCATGGAAGGGTAATTTGCGCTGCAGTCGCCGCCCCAGTGTACGGGGAACTGCTGACAGCCCGCCGTAGCGCTCCTGGCAAAAAGGACTGCTTCCTTCTCCCCCTTTACCTCCTTAAGCAGGGAAAAAACGCACCGATTATACAAAAAAGTATAGTAATTATGCATAGCCTGAGGATTGCTCTGGTCAAAGTAGGTCACATCTACGGGGATCCTCTCCCCGAAATCTGTCTTAAAGCAGTCCACTCCCATATCCAAAAGCCGGCGAAGCTTGCTCTGATACCACCTGCAGGCATCCGGATTGGTAAAGTCAACCAGCCCCATCCCCGCCTGCCAGTTGTCGGTCTGGCGGACTCCCTTCCCGTCTGCACGCATCAGCAAAAAGCCCTTTTCTGCCGCTTCCCTGAAAAGAGCGCTCCTCTGGGCAATGTAAGGATTGATCCAGACGCAGATTTTCAGCCCTCTCTCGTGATAGCGCCGAAGCATCCCTTCCGTATCCGGGAAAACCCTCTCGTCCCACTCAAAATCGCACCAGTGAAAGCCCTTCATCCAGAAACAGTCGAAATGAAAAACGCTTAAAGGAATCTGCTGCTTTTGCATCTCATCCAAAAAACCGGTCACTGTCTTTTCGTCATAATCCGTCGTAAAGGAAGTGGAAAGCCACAGCCCGAAGGACCAGGCAGGGGGCAGGGCCGGTCTCCCCGTCAGAGCCGTCAGCTCATTCAAAATCTGCTTCGGCTCCGGCCCATAAAAAAGATAATAGCGGATCTCCTCCCCGGGCACACTAAAGCCTGCGTATTCCACCTTCTCGCTTGCCACCTCAAAGGAAACATTGTCCGTATGATCCACCAGTACGCCGTAGCCCATGTTTGTCATATAAAAAGGAATACTTTTGTAGGAAACCTGGGAGGAGGTGCCTCCGTCTTCATTCCAGGTTTCCACTACTTGTCCGTTTTTCACAAAAGCCGTAAAACGCTCTCCCAGGCCATACACATTTTCGCCGGGAGCAAGGGATAATTCATTGACCATATAGGGCGTATACTCGTGCTCACACATATAGTTATCCAGAGGCAGCATACTGGACGCCTTCCGGTTCCAGCGAATATAGCCCAGATTCCGAAAACCGCAGCCTGTCAGCCTTTTTCCCTTTGCCCAAAAGCTGTAGCCCCATCTCTCCAGATCAACGCGGACGCTGACTTCCCCTGCTGTCAATACGGCTTCTTTCTCATTCCTTGTAAAACTGCTCCTGCAGGAAGACTTTTTGACTTCAAAGCGGGGCTCCTTACGGTCGTAGGCCTCATAATGCCAGGCCCTCACTGAAATCACATTCTCGGCCGCAGCGGTGAACTCTATGGTAATCGTGGGCATATTCAGCGTTGCGCCCCGGGACTGCACCGGGCCTGTGGATGCGACAATCCTCATGCCGTTTTCAATTTCTTCTATCTCATATACCTGCATGGCATAAAGTGAATGGGCGCTTTCACTCTGCAGCCAGTATCCTTCCGTAAATTTCATGGCCTTTCCTCCTGCAAAATTTCTTTTATTTGATTTTACCAAAAAACGGCGCCGATTGATAGTATTTTTTTATCACATTTATAAAAGAAAGGGCTGCCGCACTAAATCATTGGTGCGACAGCCCCTCTCCTTAAACCACAACGCCCTTTTGCAGCATGATATTGGCGTATAGCGCGCTTTCCCCGGTTGCTATAATGGCATAGGCGCTTTTTGCCTCCTCGTAAAAGGCAAACCGCTCAATCTCTCCGATCGCCGCCTCCCCGCGTTCATCCGCCCTTTTTACAATCTCTCTGTAGTCCTCCCATATGGGCGTCTCTACCGGATCCCCGGGCATCACCTGCATCAGGTTCATGGGATGCTCCACATAAGTATCCAATGGAAAAACCTCCAGGATTGCTTCTAAAAGTTCACAGGCCCCGTGCCCGTCCATGCGAATGACGATCCCGTTTTTCCCCATAGTCTGAGCCGGGAAATTTCCGTCCGCGATGACCAGCCTGTCGCTGTGCCCCATTTCACACAACACCTTTAATAACTCCGGGGATAAAATTTTAGGGATTCCCTTTAGCATTTCTATACCTCCTTTTCTCCTTCCATGTCCCATAAATCCTCCCAGCCTGTCGCGCCTTCCCACAAAAACACCTGCCCCTTGATCAGGCGGCAATTCCGATCCTCCCGGCGGATCGCCTCCATTTCCTCCACGGTAAGAGGATCCTGTGCCGCGCTCTCCAAATTGGAGCGATACTGAGATTCTTTTACGGAAAACGGGATCGGAACCTGCCCTCTCTGCACCGCCCATTTCAGGCAGATCACCGCCGGATGCACCTGATGGGCCTTTGCCGCGGCCGCCACCGCCGGCAGCTCAATATCCGCCACGTCCTGAGACGTTCTGTCCCTCTCCGGCCTTGAGGGGGAGCCGATGGGGCAGTAGCCGATGGGCAGGATCTCATGAGCCAAGGCATACTTAAATAGCTCCGGCTGCTGGAAGGAAGGATGAAGCTCCATTTCCAGAGCTGCCGGCTTGATTCTGCAAAGAGGAAGCACCGCCTCCAGCTTGGGGATCGTCATATTACTCATACCGATATAGCGCACCAGCTTTTTCTCCACCAGCGCCTCACACTGTCTCCAGGTAGCCATAAATTCCTCCACGGAAAAAGGCTTTGAGTCCGGATTTCTGGAATCTCCGTCACACCCCGGCGCATGATAATTGGGAAAAGGCCAATGCACGAAGTACAGATCAAGCTGCTCAAGCTGCAGATCCGATAAGCTCTGCCGGCAGGAAGCTTCCACCTTTCCTTCCCCGTGCATATCGTTCCACACCTTTGAAGTGATAAACAGCTCCTTTCTCTCCACTGCCTGCTCTGCAAAGAGCCTTTGAAGCGCCTGTCCGATCTCCTTTTCATTCTGGTAGACCGCGGCGCAGTCGATCAGACGGTAGCCGTACTTCACGGCCCCATAGACCGCCTCTGAAATCTCTCTCGCCCCATATTTGTCGGAGCCGAAGGTTCCGATTCCCATACAGGGAATTTTTTCTCCACTGTATAGGGTCCTTACCGGGATTTTTCCCTGATTGATTCTGTCTTCCATTTTTCATTCCTTTCGCGACAAAGCTTCCTATTCTTCTTCAAAGGTGACCGCCACCTTGCCGCACTGGCCCTGGGCCATCAGCCGGTAAGCTTCATCCGCCTTCTCAATGGGAAATTCATGGGTGATCAAATCCTCGGGATGGATTTGCCAGCGTACCAGACGCTCCACCAGCTCCTCCATCCTCCAGAGGGAAGTTACCCAGGAGCCGTAGATGGTCTTCTGTCCGTGAATTATATCCGGGCTGGGGTTAAAGCTGCAGGTTCCTCCTTCTCCCACAAAGGCAATTTTCCCCCATTCTCTGGTTGCACGGATGGCAAGCTGACGGCCCGCATCATTGGCTGACGCGTCAATGGCTCTCTCCACTCCTTTCCCCTGCGTCACTTCCAGAATCTGTGCAAGAGTGTCCTCGCCGGGCCGAAACACGTAATCCGCCAGCCCCAGCTTCTTTGCCAGCTCGATCCGGTATTCGTTCAGCTCCACGCCGATGAGCCTGTTTGCTCCCATTGCCTTTGCCAGCATCAGGGCCGCAAGCCCCACCGGCCCCAGCCCGGTTACCAGTACCGCGTCATTTCCGCAGATACCGATTTTTTCAATGGCTTCATATACCGTTCCGAATCCGCAGGCCACCTGGGCTCCGTCTTTATAAGTAAGCTCATCCGGCAGCGCGATCAAATCCTTCTCCTCCGCCAGAATATAAGGAGCCATACCGCCGTTTCTCTGCCATCCATAGGCCTGCCGGAAAGGGCTTTTGCAGGAGATGTAGTATCCCCGCCTGCAGTCATTGCAGACTCCGCAGCCGGAAATATGATAGACAATCACCCGATCTCCCTTTTTAAACCGCCTCAGTCCTTCTCCTTCCTCCACAATGATTCCGCAGGGCTCATGGCCTGCCACCATACCGGGAATATAACCCTCCGGCCCCTTCCCGGTATGCTCTCGGTAAATGCACCGGATGTCACTGCCGCATATGGTTGTGGCCTTTGTCCTGATCAGAACCTGGCCGTGTCCGGGCGACGGCACCTCAAAATCCTTCAGCTCCACTGTACTGTTTCCGGGCAGCACTGCCCCCTTCATCAACATTTTTACTGCCATAGTTTCCCTCATTTCCGCGCAGCTCTTTAGCGTGGCCTCGCTTCCGGCTATCGCTTATCCTGTTTTATGGTTTACTCTATTTCCTATTATAAAGCTTATACGGATTTTTTTAAGTGCTATATCTGCCATTTTATTCACAAATATGTCGTGTTTTTGAAGGTTTGTATGGTATAATAAAAAGGAGTGATCCGAAAAAGGAGGCAGCTATGAAAATTCTTTACGCAGATACAAACCTTCACTTTACTATGGAGAATGCCTCTGTTCAGGCATTAAATATCGTGTTTGAGCGCTTCACCAGAACCCTTCCCTCCCACAGCCACGGCAACGGGTGCTATGAAATACACTATATTCCTTTCGGCGAGGGGAAGCTGAAAGCAGATGAGCAATACTACGACATTCTTCCGGGCACGCTTTTTGTCACCGGCCCTCATGTGAACCACGCCCAGACCCCGATTCCCGCCAATCCCATGCAGGAATACTGCGTTTATTTTAAAATCCGCCCCGGCTCCCATACCGGAAAAAACTCCCCCGTCATGAGTGCCTTTCTCTCCACTCCCTTTTGGATCGGAAAAGACACCCAGGGGATCCATGAACTGATGAAACGGCTTTTTGACGAGCTGAAGCATCGCTATACCGGTTTTCAGGCTCATGCGGAGCTGTTATTGGCCCAGCTTTTAATCTGCATGGTCCGTAACTATGAGCAGCACCCCATTTCCCAAACCGTCAGTCCCCAAAAGGGGCTGGCCGATACAAAATCCGTCATCATAGAGGAATATTTCCTCTATGAGTATTCCGCCCTGTCTTTAAACACGCTGGCAGGCCGCCTGAACTTAAGCCCCCGCCAGACCCAGCGTCTTTTAATGGAATTCTACGGAAAATCCTTCCAGGAGAAAAAGGCGGAAGCCCGCATGTCTGCCGCCGCAATCCTGCTCTCCGATCCCTCCAAACCCATCGCCTCCATTGCAGAGGCGCTGGGCTATTCCTCTGCCGAGCACTTTTCCTCTGCCTTTCGCAAATACTATCACACAAGTCCCAGGCAATACCGCAGGAAGGCGGGGGAAGAGCCGAAAGCTTTTTCGTCCCCTGACAATTTCATAAAATCTAAGACACAAAATCAAACAGGCTGATCTGATTGGATTCCGGCAGCTCTCCCAAAAGCCCCAGGTCATACATCATATCCACCACTGTTTTGGATACTTTCGTCCTGTCCCGGAAATCATCCTTGGAAAGAAAAGGCCCTGCCTTGGCCGCCTCCACAATAGCGTCCGCTGCTTTCTCCCCCAAACCGTCAATGCTGTTTAAGGAAGGCATCAGCTTGTCCCCCACAATCTGGAAATTCCTGGAATGGGCGCTGAAAATATCGATTGGAACAAAATCAAAGCCCCTGGCATACATTTCCTGGACAATCTTCATATCCTTAAAGGTATCCTGCTCCTTTTTGGTCAGGGTATCGCTCCTTCTCTTATATTCCGCCATCACATTTTCCAGATGGCTCTGTCCCCGGCACATAATATCATAGGAAAAAGCCGAAGCACGTATGGAAAAATAGGAGGCATAATAAGCCAGAGGATAGTTGATCTTACAGTAGGCAATCCTCCACGCCATCATGACATAGGCCGCAGCATGGGCCTTGGGGAACATGTACTTGATTTTTTTGCAGGACCAGATATACCAGTCCGGCACATCCTGCTCCTTCATGGCCTCCTCCCACTCCGGCTTAAGCCCCTTCCCCTTCCGGACGCTTTCCATAATCGTGAACGCCAGGGCACTGTCCACCCCCTGATTGATCAGGTAAATCATAATATCATCCCTACAGCAGATGGCCGTGGAAATGGTCGCCTTGCCGTCCAGAATCAGGGTCTGGGCATTTCCCAGCCACACGTCGGTTCCATGACCCAGTCCCGAAATCCGGATCAGGTCGGAGAGACTCTGGGGTTTTGTGTCGAGAAGCATCTGGATTACGAACTCCGTACCGAACTCCGGGATCCCAAGGGAGCCCACCGGACAGCCGTCAATCTGCTCCGGAGTAATTCCAAGGGCGGAGGTGTTCTGAAACAGGCTCATCACCTGCTTATCGTCCAGGGGGATCTTCGTGGGGTCGATCCGGGTCAGATCCTGCAGCATACGAATCATGGTGGGATCATCGTGTCCCAGTATATCCAGCTTTAGCAGGTTATGGTCAATGGAGTGGTAGTCAAAATGGGTGGTCACAATGTCCGTGGTCATATCGTTGGCCGGATGCTGTACCGGCGTAAAGGAATTAATGTCCTCCCCCATTGGCAGCACGATAATCCCCCCGGGGTGCTGTCCGGTGCTGCGCCTGATTCCGGTACATCCTCCCACAATCCGGTTGATCTCGCAGACCCGTTTGCGCCTTCCCCTCTCCTCATAGTAGTTTTTTACGTATCCAAAGGCCGTCTTATCGGCCAGGGTGGCTATGGTTCCTGCCCGGTAGGTCTGGCCCGCGCCGAAAATAACCTCTGTGTATTTGTGGGCTTTACTCTGATATTCTCCCGAAAAGTTCAGGTCAATATCCGGCTCCTTATCCCCCTTAAACCCCAGAAAGGTCTCAAAAGGAATGTCAAAGCCGTCCTTTACCAGGTTTTCCCCGCATACAGGACAGACCTTATCCGGAAGGTCACAGCCTGCGTTTCCCGCATAGGCCTTAATCTCCGGGGAATCAAAATCACAGTAATGGCAGGCAGGACACCTGTAGTGGGCGCTTAAGGAGTTTACCTCTGTAATCCCCGCCATAAAGGCCACCAGGGAAGAGCCTACGGAGCCTCTTGATCCCACCAGATACCCATCTTCCACAGACTTCCACACCAGCTTCTGGGCAATGATATACATCACCGCAAAGCCGTTGGTGATAATGGAGTTCAGCTCCTTTTCCAGGCGCTTTTGTACGATCTCGGGCAGCTCCTCCCCGTAAAGCTCATGGGCCCTGTTGTAGCAAATATCCGTCAGCGTCTTATCACTGTCCGGAATCACGGGAGGGCACTTGTCCGGGCGCACCGGAGCCATCACATCGATCCGGTCCGCAATCCGGTTGGTGTTGGTGATCACTACCTCCTCCGCCTTCTCTCTTCCCAGATAGGAAAATTCCTCCAGCATCTCCTCTGTGGTGCGCAGGTAAAGCGGGGCCTGATTGTCTGCATCCGCAAAATGCTTGCCCGCCATGATAATCCGCCGATAGACCTCATCCTCAGGCTCTAAGAAATGCACGTCGCAGGTGGCCGCCACAGGCTTGCCAAACTGCTCCCCAAGTCTCACGATCCTGCGGTTCATCTCCTGAATATCCTCTATGCTGTTTATGGCGGTGATCTTTTCGGACTCAATCATAAACCGGTTATTTCCCACCGGCTGAATTTCCAGATAATCATAAAAATTCACAATCCGGGCGATCTCTGCCTCCCCTTTTCCGTCCAGCAAGGCCCGGTAGAGTTCCCCTGCCTCGCAGGCGCTGCCCAGAATCAATCCCTCCCGGTGCTTCATCAGAAAGCTCTTGGGCACTCTGGGGCGTTTGCTGTAATAGGTCAGATGGGATTCCGACACAAGGGTGTAGAGATTTTCCCTTCCCACGTTATTCTCCGCCAGGATAATTGCATGATAGGAAGGGAGTCTTTTTATAATTTCCGGGCTGGAATTTCCCATTGCATTCACTTTGGCAAGGGTATCTGCACCGGCCTGTTTCAGCATGGGAATAAACTTCACGAATATCTCTGCAGTGGCCTGGGCGTCGTCCACAGCCCGGTGGTGATTTTCGAGAGATACTCCCAGGGTTTTGGCTACCGCATCCAGGGTATGTTTGGCCTGATGAGGAAGAAGGATTCGGGCAATCCCCAGGGTATCCGCACAGGTAAACCTCCTGCTAAGTCCCTGCCGCAGAACGTTTTCTTTGATAAAACTCATATCAAAGCCTGCATTGTGAGCCACCAGTACCGCATCCTGACAAAACGCCAGAAACTCGGGCAGTACCTGTTCTATGTAAGGCGCATCCTTCACCATACTGTCATTGATGCCTGTGAGTTTTTCGATCTCAAAGGGAATGGGCACGTCGGGATTGACAAAGGCCGAGAATTTTTCTGCAATCTCGCCCTGCTTCACCTTCACCGCGCCAATCTCGATGATTCTGTTATTTACCGGGGAAAAACCCGTCGTCTCTATATCAAAAACCACAAAATCCGAGCTGAAATCCTGGCCCGCTTCCCCCATCACCAGTTCCTGCAGATCATCCACCAGATAGGCTTCCATTCCATAGATAATCTTGAAGAAATCCTGCTTGTCCGGCGCCGGCTCCCCGGCCTCCTTACATCTTCCCTTCTCCGCCTTCCACAAATCCTCCCACACATGGTTTGCATCGGGAAAGGCCTGTACCACTCCGTGATCCGTGATTGCAATGGCAGGATGTCCCCACCCATAGGCGCGCTTTACAAGATCCTTTGCCTCCGAGACGCCGTCCATATCGCTCATCTTGGTGTGGCAGTGAAGCTCCACTCTTTTTTTCAGGCTGTTGTCCTTACGGGAGGTGGTAAAATCAGGTATCTTTTTCACTCCAATGACAGAACCTATGGTGAGTTCATTGTCAAATTTGTCAATAGAGGTGATTCCTTTGAGTTTGATAAAGGCGCCCTTTTTTATCCCCTCCGTCATCTCCGCCACCTGCTCATTGTGGATAAAAATTTTGATGGTTATGGTATCCGTAAAGTCCGTCACATCAAACATCAGGATGGTCTTCTGGTTTCTGATCTCCCTGGAATCAAAGCTGATGATCTTGCCCCGGATGACCACCTCTCCCATTTCTCCCTCTATATCTTCTATGGGGATGGCTTCCTCCTGAAAATCTCTTCCGTAAATCACATCCGGATGATCGGAACGCTTTAAGGGTCTCTTAAAGTCAGGCCTGCCGCCCTTTGCCGCCTCCCCTCTTGGAAAGCCCCTCCGCTCTGTCTGGGCCGAAAAGCTGCCTGTAGCTCCCGTCCCTGCAGGCGCTTTTGACTGCCCCGGCGCAAAGCCTTCCTTCTTTTCTTCCTTCCCGCCCTGGGCCGCAGAGGGCTGCGGTTTCGCGCTGTCTGCCGGGGCGGTGGAGTTCCCCTCCGCCCCAAGGGCCGCCCTCCTTGCGATCTCCGCCACCTGGCGGGCAATGACCAAATCTTCCTCCTGCGTGGAACGGTTTTTCTTTTCTTTGTATTCCATCCTGCAGATCACGGAAAACCCGCACCGCTCGTTAAAAATCTTCTCTATAATCCGGCTCAGCTCCGAAGCCTTGCTCCTGGCAGGGGTGGTATCCTCCACCGTGAGAGTCAGACCTTCCGTCCCCCGGAAGGCAATCTCCGCCCCTTTAAAGAGATGATACTCCACAGGACTGTAGGCTTTCAGCTCCAGCAGGATGCTTTCCTTATAGGCATCCATCAGTTTTTCAGGCGTATATTGCTGCGAGAGCCTGAATCTCTCATACAGCTTTACCGCCACAGGCTGATAGGCAAAAAGCTGCTTTTTAATTTCCGTTTCCACCTTATAAACCGTCTCCTTGGGGATCAGATAACTGCTGGAAATCGTGACCCTGATGTAATCCCGGCTTTTGGTGGCGGAAACCTTCTCCACCTTTACCTGTTCAAATAAATCCTGTATTTTTTGCTCCAGCTTTAAGGCCGGAAACACCTCAAAAAACTGTTTCGCCATTTTAACCTAACTCCAATTCTCCAATTCTTCCCGAAGGACCGAAAGAAGCTCTGCCTCCGGAACCTTCCTGATGATCTCCCCTTTTTTGATCAGCAGCCCTTCTCCGATTCCCCCTGCAATTCCAAGATCCGCTTCCCTGGCCTCGCCGGGTCCGTTGACCGCACATCCCATTACCGCCACCTTGATATCTAAAGGATAGTCGCAGACCATGGCCTCCACCTGGCCTGCAAGAGCGATCAGATCGATTTTGGTTCTGCCGCAGGTAGGGCAGGAAACCACCTCAATCCCTCCTTTGCGAAGCCCCAGAGTTCTCAAAATCAGCCTGGCGGACTTGATCTCCTCCACCGGATCTCCGGTCAGGGAAACCCGAATCGTATCCCCGATTCCCTGATGCAGGATCAATCCCAATCCAATGGATGACTTGATATTTCCGCTGATAATCGTCCCGGCCTCCGTAATCCCCACATGCAGGGGATAATCTGTCTTTGCCGCAAGAAGCTCATGGGCCCTGACACACATCATCACATCCGAGGATTTGATACTGATTACCATATTTTCATATCCCAGCTCCTCGATCATGGCCACCTTGTCCAACGCGCTCTCTACCAGCCCCTGAGCCGTCACGCCGTGGTATTTCTCCACCAGTTCCCTTTCCAGAGAACCGCTGTTGACCCCCACACGGATGGGAATATTCCTCTCCCTTGCCGCCGCCACCACTTCTGCCACTTTGTCCCTCCCGCCGATATTTCCGGGATTGATTCTGATCTTGTCCGCCCCGTTTTCTATGGCTGCAACGGCCATCTTGTAGTCGAAGTGAATGTCCGCCACAAGAGGAATGGAAATCTGCTTCCTGATCTGCGAGAGCGCCCTGGCCGCCTCCGGGGTGGGAACCGTGCAGCGGATGATTTCGCACCCGGCTTTTTCCAGCCTGTGAATCTGCGCTACCGTAGCTTCCACATCCTCCGTCCTTGTATTGGTCATGGACTGGATCAGGATCGGATTGCCTCCCCCGATGACTCTGTCCCCTATGTGAATTACCCTTGTATTTTTTGCCATTTTTAAAACCTCGTTTCTGTTTTCTTTTGTGTTCTTTCCGACAAAAATATTATATGTCACACAGGCCGGAATATCAATTCTTATCTTTCTGCGTTTCTCCCTTAATCAGAAAAACCCGGCTGCTGTAAGTGATCCCGTCCTCCCCCACCGCCACAAAGCGAAGGGCAAGCTCCTGGTCAGGCAGCCGCTGGGCCGGAAGCTCAAAACGTACCCTGTCATCCGTCACATACACTGCTCCCTCCTTAAGAAGCAGTTTTCTGCCCTGATCATCCCGCATTTCCACCCAAAGGCTTTGGGCTTCCTCCTTCGCATAGGCCCTGGCTGCCATATCCAAAGGTTTCCCCCAGGCCCAGGCCGGCCCGGCCAGCAGCAAAAGCAGGGAAAGTAATCCGGAAAACTTTTTTTCCGTGAGCCAGATATTCTTCTCCTGCCGGCGCAATACTCTTCTTTTTCTCCCGCTTCCATACAAAAAAAGCGTAAGAAGCAGGGTAATCATAAGGGAAAATAAAGGCTTTTCAAGATAAGGAAAGGGAAAAAAAGTTTCCGGAATCCCCTCTATAAGGGGCAGAGAAAAACAGAGCGCGGTATAGCCGCATGAGACTGACAGAATCAAATTCTTCCAGGATAAGCCCTCTTTCAGTTCCTTCCGCCGGGAGCGCTCCAGCTTTTGCAGCTCCTGCATAAGCCGTCCCACGGACTGATATCTGCCGGCGGGCTCCTGCGCCGTACAGGTGCATATGATTTTATCCCATGCCCCTGACAGGCTCCTGTCAAATTCCAGAACGGACCGCCTTTTGTAAGGCGGCCTGCAGGGGCTCACTCCGGTAAGCATCTCGTGAAGCACTGCGCCCATTCCGTAGATGTCCCAGGTTACATCCCCTTTCGTCTGCTGCCATTGCTGCCTGGGACTGTACCCTGCCGTTCCCACACACATAGCCTCCCTGTCCTTACCGCAGGCATATTGCAGCGCGCCGCCGAAATCAATCAGCTTAATCGCCCCGTCCTGACGGATCATAATATTTTCAGGCTTTAAATCCCTGTAAATCACTGCCGGATGCCTTCCGTGAAGATATTCCAGAATAGTGCAAATCTCCATGGCCCACTTCAAAGCCTGCTTCTCCGGCGCCTTCCCGTATTTGTCCAAATATTCCCGAAGAGACATGCCTTCAATGTATTCCATCACAAGAAAGGAACTTTCTCGAAAGGAACTTTCTCGAAAGGAGCTTTCTTGGAGGGTTCCCTCCTGTGGGGAGCTTTCCGGTAAGGAGTTCTCTTCGCTGCAATTCTCCGTCCGGCGAAAGCAGTCATAAATCAGAGGAAGCCCCGGGTGTCTGAGCTCCTTCAAAAGCTCCATCTCTGTAAGAAGATACTCCTTTCTGCTTTCCTTGATCACCACAAGCCGCTGCAAATGCAGATCCCTTGCCAGATATACCTTTCCCACGCCTCCCCGGCCAATGAGCTTAAGCACTTCATATTTGTCGTTTAAAATTTCTGCCATATTCCCTCTCCATACGCAATGCAATAGACTGCCGAGAGATTGTCCTGCTCCCCTCTTTTCTCGGCAGCCGCCCCCAGAGTCCTGAGCCTGCGCTCAAGCTGTTCTTCCCCGGAAATATCCTTTGGGAGCAGGGCTTTTAAGGACTCCCTGTCAAGGGTTCTGTAGAAACCGTCCGTACACAGCAAAAAGCCGCTTCTGCCGTAAATCCTGCCGAAATGAATATCCGGGTACTGGAAGGGAAAGCTCCCCATGCATTTGGTAATGCCGCCCGCTCCCCCATGGTCTCCGGTAAGAAGGCTGACCCCCTTGCGGTTGTACAAATAAATTCTGCTGTCGCCGAGGTGAAAGATCATATAACGCTTCCCCCACAAAAACAGCAGGGATACGGTAGCGCCAAGGGAAATCTCCTTTCCCCGTCCGTAACGCCGAAGCTCCTCATTCATCTCATAAAAACAGCGCAGAACGCTTTTCTTTAAGAATCTCTTTCCCTTTTTCCTGCAGGCCAGCTCTGCCAATTGTCCGTAAAAAAGCTCCGCCAGCTTTTCGGTAATAAAACCGCTGGCATTTTCTCCCTCCGAAAGTCCTCCGATTCCGTCGCTTACCGCCGCAAGCACCATCCGGCCTCTGCGCGTAAGCGCCTGCTGCAGGGTAAGTGAATCCTGATTTACGCAGCGTCTGCCCCTGTCCCAATACACCCCTGACATTATTTTCAATCCTGTGCTTTCCTCCATCCAAAACTGTTTGTCTATTCATTATATAAGCCCAACAAAAAAGAATCCATTATACAAAACTACCAAAATGATATTTTTGGTAATCTTGCATAAGGATTCTGCAACACATATCTTTTATTATCTAAAGAACTTTGTTATATCGTTAAAAAATACCAGTACCATCAAAACCATAAGCGCCATAAACCCGGCCAAATGAACCATTCCTTCCTTCTCCGGCGGAATCGGCTTCCCCCGGACCGCCTCTACCAGCAAAAATACCAAACGTCCGCCGTCAAGGGCAGGCAGAGGCAGAAGATTCATGATTCCCAGATTCACGGAAAGCAGCAGCGCAATGTTGACCATATTCAGAATCACATCCAGGGCCCCATAAGCTTTTGCCGTATCATAGGCCTCATCCACCACCTTCACAATCCCTATGGGGCCGGACACATCGTCCCTGGATAACTGACCCGTTACCAGCATCCCCAGGCTTTTAAAGGTGGTTTCCACATAAAATTTCATGGTATAAAAGGCATACTCAAAGGTCTGGAGAACATTGCATTTCAGGTATCCCCCCGCCGCAATTCCCATGTAATAGCGTCCGTCCTTTTCATCATAGGCCGGATCGATCACCATTGTTTTCTCTTCTCCGTCACGCAGTACGCTGATGGTCAGCCGCTCCCCCTTTGTGTTGGTCTGGGAAATCAGCGTCACCTCTCCGCCTAAATGAATCCTCTTCCCGTTGATTCTGGTAATCATATCCCCCTCTAACATGCCGGCTTCCTCGGCCGGGGAGTTTTCGTTGACGATCAGCACCTGGGGCGTAGTAATTCCACAGGCCCACACCAGGATCGCCGCCATCAGATAAGCTGTGAGGAAATTAAAAAGCGGCCCCCCAAACACCGTTGCGAAACGTGTCCACACAGGAGCATTGGGAAATGCCCTCTCGCTCATTACCCCCTTTTCCACCTCCAGGCCGTCTTCCCCCTCAAACATACATGCACCGCCGATGGGAAAAAGCTTCAGGGAATACTTTGTCTCTCCTTTTTGAAAGGAAAACAGCGTGGGCCCCATCCCTACAAAAAACTCCACCACACGGATATTGTTTTTCTTGGCCACAATGAAATGTCCCAATTCATGGGAAACCACCACAACCAGAAAAATTACGATAAATAACAAAATGGATACTGCCACCTTATAACCTCCTAGTATCAATAAATTCGTAAACAGCCGCCTCTGTTTCCAGAATATCCTCCAGGGAAGGCTCTGCAATCACTTTGTGGTTTTCCATGGCTTCCCGGATCAAATCATAAATCTCAAGGAACCTGATTTTTTTCGAGAGAAACAAAGATACCGCCTTCTCATTGGCTGCATTATAAACCGCAGGCATACTGCCTCCTGCCGCAATGGCTTCGTAGGCCATTTTAAGACCGGGAAAGGTTTCCAGATCAGGCCTTTCGAAGGTCATGGAGGACACCTCAAAAAAGTCCACTTTTTTTCCGTCCATGAATCTTCTGTCAGGATAAAAGAGTGCATACTGAATGGGCAGTTTCATATCCGGCATGCCGAGCTGGGCCATAATACCGCCGTCCGCATATTCCACCATGGAATGAATGATGCTCTGGGGATGTACCACCACCTGGATTTTTTCGGGCTCTACATCAAAAAGCCATTTGGCTTCAATCACCTCCAATCCCTTATTTACAAGGGTAGAGGAATCCACCGTGATCTTTTTTCCCATGGCCCAGTTTGGATGCTTTAAGGCATCCTCCACCGTAATATTCAGAAGCTCTTCTCTCTTTCTTCCCCTGAAAGGCCCTCCCGATGCGGTAAGCAAAATCCTGCTCACCCGCTCCCTGGGCTGTCCCTGCATGGACTGGAAGATCGCGCTGTGTTCGCTATCCACCGGAAGTATGGACACCTCCTCCTGAGCCGCCAAAGGCATAATAATATGTCCTGCCGTCACCAACGTCTCCTTATTTGCAAGGGCAATGGTCTTTTTGGCCTGAATTGCCGCAATCGTTGGTCTTATCCCTATCATTCCCACAATTGCCGCCACCAAAACTTCACTTTCCTCCATAACAGCAATTTCCAGAAGTCCCTCCATGCCTTCCAGAACTTTGGTGTCGGTGTCACGGATTCTCTCTCTCAGCTCCCTTGCCGCTTCCTTATCCCACATCACGGCAAGCCTTGGGGAAAACTCTCTGACCTGTTCCTCCATCTTACGAAAATTCCTGCCTGCCGCAAGAGCAGCCACCTGTAAATCCGCATTGCTTCTTACTATTTCGAGGGTCTGCGTTCCGATGGAACCGGTCGAGCCCATTACCGCAATTTTTTTCATCAGTTTATTCCTCCATGAATGAGCATAAGAGTCAGGAAATAAATCATGGGAGCCGTAAAAATCACACTGTCAAACCGGTCCATCACACCCCCATGGCCCGGAATCAGTTTTCCGTAATCCTTTATGTCGTGATTCCTTTTAATGGCGGAGGCCGCCAGATCCCCCACCTGGGAAACGAGGGCTCCCACCGCGCTGATCAGCACGAAAACCCATAAGATCCTCTGTTCGCTGATGACCGCTTCCACCACAAAATGAGCATAGAGAGCCCCTGCCAGGGCGGAACCAAAAATTCCTCCAAGGGCGCCCTCAACGGACTTTTTAGGGCTCAAAACAGGAGCCAGCTTATGCCTGCCGATCAAAATCCCCACCGAATAAGCACAGGTATCACAGATCCAGGAGCTGATAAAAATCATCCAGACAATATAAACGCCGTAGGGAAGCATCCGCACCAAATAGATAAAAGAAAGCATCACAGGCGCATAGGCCACACAGAAAAAGCTGCACATGATCTGCTCCGCCCTGTACCTTGGAAAGGTAAATACATAAAGAAACATAAACGCTACCAGAATCGTAATGAGCGTCAGCAGAAGATAAATCTTATCCTCCGTAAATACCATCAGCAGATAGTAGGCGGCAATCCCCCCATACCCGATTACTTCCAGTCCGTTTATTTTTTCCTCCCCGGAAAGACGGCAGGCTTTAGTCAGCTCCCTGTAAGCCTTCAGGGCAAGAAAAAGAAGCACCGCCGCCAAAACATATCCGCCGGTCAATACCGTCACTGCAGCCAGCGCCACAAGCACGACACTGCTCATCAGCCTTGTCATAAACATGACTTAATCCTCCTTCACCCGGCCATATCTTCTGTCTCTATGATTATATGCCTCCACGGCTTTTACCAATTCTTCCTTTGTGAAATCCGGCCAGGCCACCGGTGTAAAATAAAATTCCGTGTAAGCAAGCTGCCATAAAAGAAAGTTTGAAATCCTCTGTTCATTGCAGGTCCGGATCAGAAGATCAGGCTCCGGAAGCCCTCTGGTATCCAAAAGTTCAGACAAATAATCTTCCGTCACTTGGTCACTGTCAAGCTCTCCCTTTGCCGCTCTCTGGGCCACAATTTTTACCGCCCGGATGATCTCATCCCGCCCTCCGTAATTCAAGGCGATCTGAAAATGAAGTCCGTCATTGTCTTTGGTGGACTCCTCCAATTGGGCAATCCTGCTTCTGATGTCCTCATCCAGCCCCGTCTTATCTCCCAGTACCCGCACACACATGCGGTTCTTTTTGGCCGTGGCCAGGCAGGTCTTCATATAATTGCGCAAAAGCTTCATCAGGGCATCTACCTCTTCCCTGGGCCTGCTCCAATTCTCCGTGCTGAAGGCATAAACCGTCAAATACCGGATTCCCATTCTGTAGGCCTCCTCACAGATAACCTCCACCGTCTTTGCCCCCTGCACATGACCGTAATTTCTGGGCATTCCCTTGCTTTTCGCCCATCTCCCGTTTCCGTCAAGTATGATCGCCACATGCCTGGGCATTACCAGATTCCTTTCTTCCGCCATAATCCAACCTCCCAGAAACATATGCCGACACGCTTCGCGGGCCGGCATATATTCTAAACAAACCATTCTCTTATACTTTAAGGATTTCCTTAGACTTCTCTTCCATCAATTTGTCAATATCCTTAATATACTGATCCGTCAGCTTCTGAAGTTTGTCCGTCAGCTCCTTGATTTCATCTTCTGAAACTTCCGCTTTGGCAAGTTTTTTGAAGGAGTCATTTCCGTCTCTTCTGATATTGCGGACCGCAACCTTACCTTCCTCTGCCTTTTTCTTTACCTCCTTTACCAGATCCTTCCTTCGCTCCTCTGTGAGTTCCGGAAATACCAGTCTGATAACAGAACCGTCGTTGGACGGCGTAATACCGATGTCGGAAGCAAGGATCGCTTTCTCAATGCTCTTAATCAGTGTCTTTTCCCAGGGTGCGATCTGGATCATTCTGGCTTCGGGAATGGTGATATTTCCCACCTGCTGGATCGGCGTGGGAGTTCCGTAATAATCCACTCTCAGCTTATCCAGAACATGGGGATTGGCGCGTCCCGCCCTGATTCCCTGGTAATCGCTTTCCAGATGTTCGTAGGTTTTTCTCATTTTATCATCAAAAACTTTTATTCTCTCATCCATCTTTGCCTTGCCTCCGTCTCTTGTATTATTTTACTGTCACCTTGGTTCCCTTAAAGCTTCCGGTCAACGCCCCCACAATACTGTCCTTCTCATTCAGGCCAAACACCCACATGGGCATTTTATTGTCTCTTGCCAGGATCGACGCCGTCATATCAACCACCTGAAGATTCTGCGCAATCACCTGGTCGATGCTGATCTCATCATATTTCTTTGCCTGGGGATTCACTGCCGGGTCGCTGTCATAAACTCCGTCAATGGATTTGGCCAGCAAAATCACCTCGGCTTCCACCTCCACGGCCCGGAGCACCACTCCCGTATCCGTAGAGAAATAAGGATGTCCTGTCCCGCCGGCAAAAAAAACCACCATCCCCTTCTCGAAATACTTGTTCGCTCTGTCCTTTGAAAAAAGCTTGGTAAAGGAACCGCACTCAAAGGGAGTAAGAACGGCAGTCTTCATCCCCGCACTGCGGAAAATTTCCGAGACATAAATACAGTTCATCACCGTTGCAAGCATTCCGATCTGATCCGCCTTGGTCCGGTCAATGCTTTCACTGGTACGTCCCCGCCAGAAGTTTCCTCCTCCTGTCACGATTCCCACCTGAACGCCGCCGTCCACAAGCCGCTTTACCTGCAAAGCAACATTCCGCACCGTCTCCTCGTCAAACCCTGTCCGTTTTTCTCCCGCCAAAGCTTCCCCGCTCAGCTTCAATAAAATTCTCCGCATCTGTTACCCCTCGTTCTATTTATTTTTCAGGCTGTCAAAGAAAGAAGTAGGGTTCACATCCGCATAGCACTGGGAACACATACCTTCAATCACTGCGCCGTTGTTGATCTGTACGGACTTGGACTTAATATCTCCCATCACAATCGCCGACGTCTCCAGAACCACCGGCCCCTTTACATCAATATCCCCTTTGATTGCCCCTGCAATCACCGCACTGTTTGCGTAAATATTGCCAAGGATCACTGTGCTCTGTCCGATCTTAATCCCGGAATTGCTTCGCAGCTCTCCCGTAATTTTGGCGCCTTCTGCGTAAACTTCCGCTGCCTGGGAATTTCCCTGGATCATTCCGGTAATCACCAGCTTGCCAAGAGCCTCCACATTTCCCACTACGCTTCCCCGCACTTCCAGTCCGCCTTCTGTAGCCACATTACCGTTGATCAGCATGGATTCCGTAAGGACGGATACCTCGTCAGAACTTCTCCTTGCCGTATGCTGCACAGACATTTCCGGCGCTTTCTCCTCCATGGGAGGAGCCGCAAAAACGGGTTCCGACGCCGGCACAGGGATTTCCGCCTCCTTTACCGCTCTGGGCGGCTCCGGCTCCTCCACCTTTTCCAGCATCTCGTCCAGATCCGTGTTAAGCTCACTCGCAAAGCTGCCTGCAAAAGTCTCTTTTTCTTTTTCGGCAAAATTGCTTCTTGTCTCCGGCATAACCGCCCTTTCCCTTGCCGCAGGCTTTTTAATCTCCTCTGCGCCCTCCTCCGGCATCAGTTCGTTGACCGCCTGTGATAAGTCATCCTTTAAATCTGAAAAAAAACCCATCTTTCTGTTCCTCCATTCTATCTTTATGATTGATTTATTGCAGAGTTATATGCTGAATCGGCGCGGTGCTATCCGTAATCGGAAGAAATTCATAGTTTCCACTTTCCTGGATCCGATGAATCACCTCCGGAAGCGCCTCCACCGTCGTCTTTTTTTCCGTTGCATCATGCATGAGAATCATACATTCGCTTTTGTCCCCAAGACCGTTGATACAGTTGTCCACAATATTGTCTGCGCTGATCTGCACATTGCTGGCATCCCCCGAAGAAATATTCCAGTCAAAATAGGTGATTCCATTCTCATTCAAATAGGCCATCAGCTTCTGCATCTCCACACTGCTCACCGTATTGGAGCTTCCGCCCGGAAAACGGTAAAATCTCGGCCAGATACCGGTGACCTCATAGAGGTACTCCTGTAGTTTCTCCATATCCTCCACAAAACTTTCCTGAGATTTATAGATCTCATTATATCTGTGGCTGTAGGAATGCATCGCAAGGGTATGTCCTTCCTCCACGATCCGCTTATATAGCGCTACGGAATTATCATCCGTCTTTCCCACTACAAAAAAAGTGGCCTTCACGCCATACTCCTTTAAAATGTCCAGAATTTTGGAGGTACTGCGGCTGGGTCCGTCATCAAAGGTCAGATAGATTTCCTTCCGAACCGTATTTTCTTCGACCGCTCCCGCATCCTCTGCCAGAGTCCTCTTCCCATTTTCGTCATCCCGTGGAGACTCCTCAATCGCTGACACAGAATATACGCTGCGCCCCTCATTCGACTCTGCTTCTTCCAGGAGAGCTTCTAACTCCTTTACCCTGTTATGGAGCTGCACCACCCGGATTCCTAATATGATACTGAAAATAAAAGGAACCAGAACAGCGCCGGCAATGAATCCCAATATGATTTTTTTTAAACGCTGAACCCTCTTTTGTCTGTCACAGGCTGCCCCCATGAATGTTAACTCCTTATGAACACTTTGCATTTATTGTAACACAAGTTCCTTTAACGGAAAAGAGTCAAATAGTATTTTTTTCTTTTCCCTCTGTGAAAAACAACGTGAAATCACCGCCGACCTCATCTTTAAAACCCCGGAGAACAAATCCCCGGGGTTCTATTATTCTAAACGCATCAATTTATGAAAAAAACTTACATACCTGCCTGTGCCGCAACCTCTGCTGCGAAATCATCTGCCTTTTTCTCAATGCCCTCGCCTGTCTCAAAACGTACAAATCTCTTCACAGAAAGTTTCGCATTGTTTTCTTTTGCGACCTGAGCGATATACTGGGCTACCGTCTGCTTTCCGTCCTCTGCCTTGACATAAGCCTGTTCCAGCAGACACACTTCCTTAAGTTCCTTATTGAGACGTCCCGTCACAGCGCCCTCAATTACCTTCTCAGGCTTGCCTGCCATCTTGGGATCGTTGGCGATCTGAGCCATCAGAATTTCCTTCTCATGAGCCTTATACTCCTCGGATACATCCCCTGTGGAAACATACTTGGGAGAAAGGGCTGCGACCTGCATGGCCAGATTCGTCATGGCTTCTTTCACGGCGTCATTCACAACGTCGGTTTCGGCCTCGACGATAACACCGATTCTTCCGCCTCCATGGACATAAGAAACCACGAAGCCGTTTTCTGCCTCCACCTTTTCGAATCTTCTGATATTTAAGTTCTCGCCAATCCTGGCAATCTTTTCTACCAGCGCATCCTTCACTGTCTTGGAGGTATCGCTCTTCCACGCTTCTGCCATGAAAGCATCCATGTCGGAAGCATCCGATTCCACCGCCTGCTCTGCCACTGCCGCTACAAAGCTCTGGAACTCCTCATTCTTAGCCACAAAATCGGTCTCGGAGTTTACCTCAACCACTGCGGCAACCTTATCGTTCTTTACTATTACCTTACAAAGGCCTTCTGCCGCAATCCTGCCGGCCTTCTTCTCCGCCTTAGCCTGACCGTTCTTTCTCAAAAACTCCACAGCGGCATCCATATCACCGTCGGTTTCTCCCAGAGCCTTTTTGCAGTCCATCATACCTGCGCCGGTCATTTCTCTTAATTCTTTTACCATAGCTGCTGTTATATTCGCCATTTTTCAATTTCCTCCATTCATGCCAGAATTATTCTGCTGCCGCAATCTCTTCAATATCCTCGGGAGCTGCCTCGCCTGCCGCTTCTTCCATCTGAACGTCAATATTTTCTTCCCCCTGGTTTGCCTCGATCACGGCGTCCGCCATCTTGGACACGATCAACTTCACGGCTCTGATGGCGTCGTCATTTCCGGGAATAATATAATCCAGCTCTTCCGGATCACAGTTCGTATCGCCGATTCCGATCAGTGTAATTCCAAGGGCATGAGCTTCCTGCACGCAGATTCTCTCCTTCTTGGGATCCACCACAAAAATGGCATCGGGAATTCTGGTCATACTCTTGATACCGCCCAAGTTTCTCTCAAGCTTCTCCCATTCCTTCCTGATTGCAATAACCTCTTTCTTGGGAAGTACGTCAAAGGTTCCGTCTTCAGACATCACCTCAATTGCCTTTAATCTCTCAATTCTGCTCTGGATTGTCTTAAAGTTGGTAAGCATACCGCCTAACCATCTCTCGTTTACATAATACATACCGCAGCGCTCCGCCTCTGCCTTCACGGCATCCTGGGCCTGCTTCTTGGTCCCTACAAAAAGAATCGTACCGCCCTGGCTGGCGATCTCAAATACGGCTCTGTATGCCTCGTCCACCTTGCCTACAGATTTCTGCAAGTCAATAATATGGATACCGTTTCTCTCCGTAAAAATGTAGGGAGCCATTTTAGGGTTCCATCTTCTTGTCTGATGTCCGAAATGAACACCCGCTTCCAAAAGCTGTTTCATTGAAATAACACTCATTTTCTTACCTCCATTTGGTTTTTCCTCCGCATATTATCCGCTCTCCTGCCTACCCTTTTCCCTTTAGCTTCCTGCGCTGAATTTCCGCTGCGGAAACCCATCTTCCAAAAAAGGCACCGACAGTCAATAAATATGCGTGTTTTTTCACAACGGTCAAATTATAACATAGAAAAATCCCTCTTGCAAGGGATTTTTCCGTTCCGGACCGATCTGATTGGCCATGACGGATTCATGGCAGCCGATTCCGTTATTTTGTTTTCGTGATGATTTCTGCAATCTCTTTCTCTCCCGCGTCCACCGGTATCTCAAATACACCGGCACGGATACTCTTATCATAGCCATTCCCGCATAAATAAGAATCATACTCACTCGCTGATTCAACCAGCCCTGCCTGGGCAAGCTTCTTACATACCGTTACGGAACTGTCCCCGCTTACCACTTCAATCCTTACGCTCTCACTCTGTCCTGCCGAAGAAGCCTCCTGCGTGCCAGGCGTTTCCTCCGGCGCCTGAGTGGGCGCTTTTTCAGACGTATCTGCAGGCTTTTGTGAAGGTGCCGGGGCAGGCGTCTGAGTGGGCTTTTGTGTGGGCGTTGCCGTAGGCGCTTGCGTAGGCTTTTGTGTCGGTTTTTCTGTGGGAGCCGTTGTGGGCTTTTCTGTGGCTGCCGCTTCAGGCTCCTGTTCAGGTGTTTCGGCTGCTGCTTCAGGAGAAGACGCGGGCTCTTCTGTCGCCTCCGGGGCAGGCTCCTGTGTGGGTTCTGCCGTTGCTTCGGGAGTTTGAGAAGGCATCGCTTCTTCCTGCGGTGAATTGCCATCTCCCTGTGCAAGGGTATCGGCAAGCACCGTGCTCTCCTCCACCATGCCAAGCTCCTTCGCCCGTTCCCTGATCTCGCTGTCACTTAATTTTTCCTTGGAATTCACTCCCGCTGCAATTCCCATAATTAACGCAGTCACCACAATTCCCACGCCCAGACCGCGCAGATAATATTTCAAACCCATTTTTCTTCCTCCTTAGGCGCCCTCAAACAAATCAATCACCAGCTTGACTTCTCCGATACCAAGACCAAGTTCCCTTGCAATTGCCATATTGGATTTTCCCGCTTTGTGAAGCTGCAAAATCCGGTCATTATTATTTTTCTCACTGTCATTTCCGGCTTCACTGGAAGAAAAGGATGTTCCCTCCCGGCTGTCCACCCCAAAAGGAACTGTCTCTTCTTTTGGCCGGGAAGAGGCTCTTACCGGCTTTGCTCTCTCTTCGGCATTCTCCGCCCTTTCCTCAGCTTCTGTGCTTCCGCCAGAAGCTTCCTGATCCGGCATGACAATTTCAACCTCCCGAACCGTCATCGGCGTAAAGCCGCTCTCGTCTTCTGTCCTTTGAACCGCACGGGCTTTTGCCTCCGGCTCCTTTTCTGTGATTCCTGCACCGGCCGCTTTCGTTGATTTTGTATTGCTCCAGGCCTCATCCACGGATTCCTGCACTTCTCTCACCTTTTCAAGCATTTCCCTTGCCGTGATTTCCGCATCCTTAGAGACCTGCTTAATTTCACTGTCTGCCTTAATCGCCTCGCTGACCGTGGCTTTTAAGCTGTCATGCTTGTCATTGAGCATATCATAAAGGAATACCACTTCCTTGTGATTCTTATTAATTTCGCCAAGAACGGTATCCGAATATTCGTTGACGGCTAGCATCTTTTCATTGGTCAGTCTGTCCATGGAACGCTCTGTCTTTTCCATGGCATAAGTAATAGTTTCGTCCACAATATCGCTGATCTGGGACTTTGCATCCTCTATTTCCTTTTCCACTACATTCCTGATGTCTTCTTCATCTATCTGTACAGAACTCTGGGTGCCGCCTCTCCTGTCTGCCGGCAGCAAAAAACCCAGCACAAAAGCTGCAAGCCCTATTACGATCAGAACTATTTCCATTAATCCCATTTCTATCCCCTTTACATATATCATTAACCTGCCCGAAAGCAGGTTACTTTCCATTCCCTAATCGCTCTTGCGGAGCACAAATTTCTTTCATCCTCAGATCTTCATATCAAATCCGCCCTTATTTTTGAGAACGACCTTTCCATCCTCCTGGTTTTTTTTCCGTTTGCGTCCGCCATCTCCCGCATAGCTTCCGTTTCCCTTTTCCTTGGCGTCATATTTTTTTCCCTGATTCTCGCTGCGGTCTCCCTGATGTACCTGCCGGACCTTATTTTCCACACTCTGATCAAACTGACGCTGAAAGTTGGACTGATCCACCATCCCTTTATTGTCTTCGTTATGCTTAATGGTAGTAAAATCCTGTGCCCTTGTAACCTGTCCCTGAATTTCCACACGGCTGATTGTCATATTATTTCACACTTCCTTTTTTGCACACCCACGGCGCCATACTCTGTTTATAGAAAGAATAACACTTTTACACCGAAAATATTCCCATATAATTTCCCATTCTATTTCTCATTTTCTGCAGCGCCCTGGTGTGAAGCTGAGAGATCCTGGATTCCGATACTTCCAGTATGTTGCTGATCTCCTTCAGTGTCAAATCCTCATAATAGTAAAGCAGGATCACCTTTTTTTCTTTTTCGGTGAGAAGTTCCAGTACCTGGCCAAGCACCTTCTTTAGCTCCTCCTTCTCGATCACCTCCTCCGGGCTCTCAAACCGATGCTGCTCGTTTTGCTCTGCCGGTATCTCGCTTCCGGATTCCATAAATTCATTCAGTGAAACCACACCGGTAATCTTCATCTGAGACTGCCAGGAAAGATAATCCTCTTCCGATATGCCAAGGCTTTTTGCAATTTCGTCATCCGTCGCCATACGGCCTGTAGCGGCTTCGATTTCTTTCATAACCGCTTCGATCTTTTTTTGCTTCTGTCTGATTGTCCGCGGGATCCAGTCCAATTTTCTGATCTGATCCAGAATAGCCCCCCGGATTCTAAGGCTGGCATAGGTTTCAAATTTCACCGCCTTCATACTGTCAAATTTGTCTATCGCATCAATCAGCCCGAAAATACCATAGCTTACCAGATCGTCATACTCCACATTGTAGCCCAAATACATACTCAAACGTCCGGCAACCAGCTTCACCAGGGGCGCATACTCCAATATCAGCTTTTCTCTGATTTCAGGCGACTTCGTCTTTGCATAATTTGCCCAGAGTTTATTTTTGCCTGCTTCGTCCATCGCTACCTCCATCACAAATTTATGCCTCGTCCTCTTCCCTGCCCTCTTTCTCTTCCACGGAAATCTCGTCCTTTGCAGCTTCCTCTTCCATCGCCGCCATCGCCGCTGCTTCTCTCTCCCTGATCTGATCCATAAACGATACCACATTTTTCTGGATCATACATCCGGCAATATAAAATATTATAAGAACGGCCAGCAGCACCGGCAGCATCTCCTCCATGGAATAACGGAAAAGGTACATTGCAATGCTTGACACCGCCCCGGCAAAGAGCATTAAAAAAGGGGCAAATAATTTTTCTTTCTTCATATTATTTTCTCCGGCTTTCCAATAGAACGAATATGAAAATCCCCGCTTTTTGGATAAAAAACAACAGTCCTGCCGTATGTATCGCCTGTATCCTGTGCCAGAAGGGGTATTTTCATTTCCGCAAGCTTTTTTTTGCTGGCAGCCACATTTCTCTCTCCTACACGTATGGTATCCTTTTTGCCTGCTCCAGCAAACATCTGGGCCCCTCCGGCAATCTTGGCCACAAGCCGGAAACGGCTTGCTCCCATCTTAATCAACTCATTCACCATATCCTCAATTCCAGTATCTGCAAACTTTGGTCTGTTTGAGTTATTCTGGATCTCCCGGCTGTCCGGTAACATAATATGTGCCAAACCGCCGATGCCCGTTCTGGGGTCTCTGATTGCAATCCCCACGCAGGAACCCAATCCTACCGTGATTACTCCATCCTCCCCCTTACAGGTTTTCCAATCTGCCATTCCAACTTTAATGATCTCACCCATCTCAAAAGAGCCTCCCGTTTTTTATTCCGAAGCTATATAACACCCAATGATGATAAGATTTTCTCGTAAGATTCCATATCCGGAATCAAAATAAAATATCCATCCAACTCTACGTCGTCCGAAAACTTGGTCTGGATCAGTAAAATATTGTCGCCGAAAACTCCAAATTCCACTGCCGGCACACTGAGCAGGGCGCCGGCCATATCAATTCCGATCTGCGGCACCGAAGGGAAAATTTTCAGATTGGTTATACCGGAAAGCGCGTTCAAATAAGCTCCCGTTATGATATTTCCCACCTCTTTGACTGCGGAACACTCCATCTCACCGAATTCATACTCCTCAGCATTTTCCTCATCAATAACAATCATTCCCGCCATCAGCTTATTGACCACGTGGGCGGCCGCTCTTTTATCCATGATAAACATCATGCTGCCTTCCACATCCCCCTCCACCTGAAGGTAAATGCCCACCATGATCTTTTCTTCACCGCCTACAATCTCACCCACATCAGAAAATTCCAGAAGCCGTACCTGTGGCACAGACATATCGACTTTACTCCCCATCATGGATGCAAGGGCTGTGGTCGCATTTCCGGCTCCGATATTCCCCAGTTCTTTCAGCACATCAAAATACTGGCCTGTTAGTTGTTCCATATTAAGGTCATTCATAATGGCCCCTCCTATTTTTTTGACATATTACTTTATTATAGCACAAAATCAACTGTTTATAAACCCTTTTCCCGTTTTCTGCGCTTTCTCTCTTCCTCGAAAATAAAGCGGATAATTTCTTCCCTCTCCGAGGTATCAATATTGATATACTGAGCACGATGCTCATAGGAACCCGGTTTATTTTCGACCTCTATCGATACCAGAATCTTCGCCATCAGGGAATAGTCTTTTTTCTTTTCTCCCATATCCAGGCTGTACTGGCAATAGATCAGACTGTTCGGCTCATAGGGATAGTCTCCCACAAACCGAAGGCCGCCGCCGCTGATGTCCACCGCCACCGCCTGCTTAAAGGGCAGATCCGGCTTCAGATACCGGTCATGCCTTGCCGCCGCCTTCATTTCATCCTCCTCTAAGGGTCTTATATTAATTCCGATTGCACAGTCCAGACGATAATATTCCCTTCTCTGGGTCTTGCGAAGCCCTGCGGTCAACTGCAGAAGAAGAACGAAATTTTTATCCGGCTTATAGACGTCAACCACAATCGCCGAGCTCTGGTAAATTCCGTTTTCCGTAAAGAAATAAATCTGATACTCCGAATTGACCGGAAGGGAAATCAGCCTTGTCTTTTCCATAGGCATCAGAATTTCCAGCCGATCCTCTGAAAGAATATCAGAAACCTGGCTCTGATATACTTTTTTCTTTATTAATAATTCTTCCCCCAAATCCTCCTGATTGATCGGACGTATTTCAATTTTACTCCCTGGCACTACATATTCTGAAAGCATCCTGTCTCCTCCTGTCAACATTTTAGTCAGCGCACTGATATGCGCGTAGTTCATAAGGCATTAATCTAGATTTTTTCCTGCTAAGATATGGGAAAAGAAAGCCTCCATTCCCCTCTTAAGTCTGCTTTGCCCGGCTTCCCGGTCCATCAGTTTTGCCGCAATCCTTTCATAGGCCTGCGCGGATCTTGCTCCGGGAGCCTTTAAGGACACCGGCGTCTGCTGCATGACAGCCTTCGCCAACTGATGATCCTCCGGTATTTCTCCCAGATAGGTGATGGGAAACTCCAAATATCTGCTCACCACTGCGTTCAGCTTATGATAAAGCGTCTCTCCATCCTCCAAAAATGCGACTCTGTTAGCAATTACCTTCACTTCAGAGGATTCACTCTCAAATCTCGGGTGACGTCCCAGAGCCTTCAGAAGGGAATACGCATCCGTGATCGAAGTGGGCTCTGATGTAGTGACCAAAAGAATTTCCCCGCTGGCCACAAGAAATTCCAATACGGCATCCGAAATGCCTGCACCGGTATCCACAATAATTATATCGGCAATACTGTCCAGCTCCGCCAGATTCTTAATGATGTACAAAAGATAATCCCTGCCCAGATTGGAAAGTCCTGCAATGCCCGAACCTCCCGATATGAACCCCACATCCATAGGGCCCCAGGTAATGATTTCCCTGATGTTTTTTCCCTGGTAAATCAAATCATACAGATTATATGTGGGTATTGCCCCAAACATAATTTCAATGTTGGCAAGGCCGAAATCGGCATCCAATATGATAACCTTCAGCCCCTGTCTGCGGAATTGTATTGCCAGATTAATCGCTGTGTTTGACTTTCCCACGCCTCCCTTTCCACTGGTGACCGAAATCACCCTTGCCTGCGGTTTGTTTACGGAGACGGTGCCTGCCTTGATAATATTTCTTAACGGTTCAGCCTGATCCATATGCTTTCCTCGCTTCTCTAAGGTTTATTTATCCGGCCGCATCGCACAAACGGCACAAATTCCTCCTTTGTAGAAAAAGTCTTTGGGGTTTCAGTTCTTTTTGCCGCCCAGAAGCTGTTTCACCGTCTTCTGAGGATTAAATTCCTCTATATCGTCAGGTACATTCTGTCCGTAAGTGACATAAGACATGGAAGCATCCGTATAAAGCTTTATATTCAGCAGATTTCCTAATGTCACGGTTTCATCCAGTTTGGTAAAAATCAGATTATACTTCGTCATTTTCGAATAGCTGTCCGCAATAATAATCAGATCCTTATATTTCGTTGTGGCACTGAGTACCAGAAATACTTCCTTCTCCGCAATCCCTTCCACGGAATGTAAAAATCCGTTCATGATTTCCTTCTGAGCCTCATTTTTGTGGGAATGCCCTGCCGTATCCACAAGCACATAGTCATAATCCTTAAATTCTTCGATGGACTGCTTCATCTCATCCTCAGAGTAGATCACCTTGAAAGGAACCCCCATAATATTGGCATAGGTGCGAAGCTGCTCGGCGGCGGCAATACGATAGGTATCGGTGGTAAAAAGAACGATCTTTTTGCCCTCCTCCACATGGAATTTCGAGGCGATCTTGGCAATCGTCGTGGTTTTCCCCACTCCGGTGGGGCCTACAAAAAAAACCACCTTGGCGCCCTTCCCGGCCGGCATAATTTTTACGGGCTTTCCAAATTTCAGAATCATTTTCTGGTATACATTTGCCAGGACATAATCAAAGGGCACGTTAGGCTTATTGGCCTTTTCAATCTCGTCAATAATCTGGTTGGCATACTGCTCGCTTACCTCATTGTCCAGCATGGTATTATAAAGCAGCTTCATAAAGCGCTCCAGCTCGCTTTCGCGTTCCTCCACCATAAGCTCGTTTTTAACCTCATCCGGTTTTTGAAGCTGCTGTTCAAGAAGGCTCTGAAGGCTGTCCAGTTTTTCCTCAAGGGCATTGCCCTCCTTGTGTCCTTCCTTTCTGGGCGCATCCTTTTCCCCGGCAATTTCCTCTCCCTGTAAAGGCGCATTCTCGCTGGGAGCCGGAAGAGTCGTCAGTTCTCTGCGCACAGCCGGCTCCGGCAGCATCTGCGCAGGCGCCGCTTCCTTTTTGGGAACGGGAACCCTCTCCGGCTCCTCCTCCAAAGCCACGGTAACCTCTGTGAGCTGAGGCAGAATAAAGCTGAAAAGCCCTTTCCGCTTTACATTTCTCACATTCATGATCACTACGTTATTTCCCAGTTCTTTTTTCGCGCTCTCTACCGCCTCTGCCTCTGATTTTCCCTGAAATTTCTTGATTATCATGCTGTCACCATCCCTACGGACTGTAATTCAATACTACCCTCTATCTCATTATATGATACCACAATCAAATCTTTATAGTAATCCTCTGTCAGTCGTTTAAAATACATACGCACAATAGGCGACGTAATAATAATGGGATTCTTGCCAAGATTTTCCAGCTTGGCAATTTCGTTGCCAACAGATGCCATAATCGCCTTTGTTTTCTCCGGATCCAGCGTCAGATAGGCGCCGTTTTCGGTCTGCTTCACACTTCCCATGATCTCCTGCTCCAGCTTGGGATCCAGTGTCACCACGCTGGAGGTTTCATTGGCAGGGAAGAACCTGCTGGAAATGGCCCTCTTTAAACTCTGCCTTACATATTCCGTCAAAATATCCGTATCCCGCGTGGAAGAAGCATAGTCCGCCAACGTTTCGAAAATCGTGAGCAGATCCCGGATGGAAATTCCCTCCTTTAAGAGATTCTGGAGTACTTTCTGTACTTCCCCAAGGCCCAGCAGCTTAGGCACCAGCTCATCCACAAGAGAAGGATTGGTTTCCTTCAAATTGTTGACCAGATTCTGTACATCCTGCCTTGTAAGCAGCTCGGAAATATGCTGCCTGATAATCTCCGTCAAATGGGTGGCTATGATGGACGGCGGATCTACCACCGTATAGCCCATACTCTCCGCCCGCTCTCTCTGGCCCTCCGTGATCCAGATCGCCGGCAGATGGAAGGAAGGCTCAAAGGTGGGAATTCCTGTAATCTCCTCCTCCACATAGCCCGGGTTCATTGCCATATAGTGGTCAAAAAGGATTTCTCCCTCGCTGACCTGTATTCCTTTTATCTTGATAATATACTGATTAGGATTGAGCTGGATATTATCCCGAAGCCTGATAATGGGAACAACCGTACCAAGCTCCAAGGCAATCTGCCTCCTGATCATAACCACGCGATCCAGCAGATCTCCCCCCTGATTCACATCTGCAAGAGGAATAATGCCATATCCGAATTCCAGTTCTATGGGGTCTACCTGCAGCAGGCTGTTCACATTCTCCGGCGCCCGGATTTCTTCCGCTGCCGCTTCCTCCATATCAATCTCTCCCTCAATCTGCGCTGTCTCAAGGGTCGCTGAAATCTGTCTTCCCACCACAATAAATATCAAACCAAGGGTTAAGAAAACCAGATCGGGCAAAGGGGTTACAATTCCCAGTCCGGCAATCACAGCCCCCACCAGGTAAAGCACCTTGGGAACCCCGAAAAGCTGTCTCACCAGTACCGTGCCAAAATCCGCATCCTTGGAGCCCTTGGTCACCAGAATACCAGTGGATAAGGAAATCAGCAGAGAGGGAATCTGGCTGACCAGACCGTCGCCGATGGTCAGGATCACATATTTCTGCAGTGCGTCCATCATCTCCATATTCTGCCAGATCACACCGGTGGCAATCCCGCCCACGATATTGACAAAGGTAATAATCAATCCCGCCGTGGCGTCTCCCTTTACATATTTAACGGCACCGTCCATGGAACCGAAAAAATTTGACTCCTCCTGAATCTTATCCCTGCGCCGCTTGGCCTCCGCGTCCGTGATTGCTCCGGTATTCAAATCCGCGTCAATAGCCATCTGCTTTCCGGGCATGGCGTCCAGGGTAAAACGCGCCGTTACCTCCGCTACTCTCTCAGAACCTTTGTTGATCACCATAAACTGAACCAGTATCAAAATAATAAATATGATACTGCCCACCACCAGATTACCGGCGCCTACGTAATTTCCGAAAGTCGCCACTACCTGACCGGGATCTCCGGTGGTAAGGATCAGTCTGGTGGAGGATATATTCAGGGCAATCCTGAATATGGTTGTGAACAAAAGTATTGTAGGGAAAAAAGACAAATCCAGTACTTCCTTGGAAAACATGGTGCCGAACAAAACAGTAAACGCAACTGCTATGTTGCAGGCAAGCAATACGTCCAGAAGTCCCTTTGGAATCGGAACAATCATCATAATAAACGCCGCAAGCACATAACCCGCTACAGCAACATCCGCTTTTCTCATGTCTCTTCTCCTTTCCTCATTTCTATTTTAAATTTTACCCTTTAAGTGGTAAACAAATGCAAGCACCTCCGCCACCGCCTGATAGAGCTCCGGCGGGATCAGCCCTCCGATCTCCACATTGGCGTAAAGCATCCGGGCAAGAGGCTTGTTTTCCACAATTTCTATCTCATGTTCTCTGGCAACATCCTTGATCTTCTGCGCCAGGTAATCTTCTCCCTTGGCTAGCACATAGGGGGCGTCATATTTCTCCGGATCATATTTGATTGCCACCGCATAATGGGTAGGGTTCGTAATAACCACATCCGCCTCCGGAAGCTGTGACATCATCCGGCGCATGGAAGCCTCCCTCATACGCTGCTTCTGCTTGGCCTTGACCTGGGGATCCCCTTCCTGGTTCTTATACTCGTCCTTGACCTCCTGCTTGGTCATCTTCATATCCTGACGGAATTTCCACTTCTGATACCAGAAATCCAGAAAAGCAATCACCATATACACCATGGCAATCCTGATGCCCAAATCTATGGCAATTTCCCCGATCAGGCCAATTGCCTGATTCAAAGTAATATCATACAGAAGAAAAATCTGTCCTACCCTGCCTTTCAGGTAAGAATAAACCACATATCCGATAACCACAAGCTTGAGCAGAGATTTTAGCAGCTCTACCAGTGAATTCGGCGAAAAAATCCTTGCAAATCCCTTCACCGGGCTGAGCTTACTGAACTTGGGCTTTATAGGCTTCGTGGTGGGCCGCCATTTTACCTGGACAATATCGCAGATTACCGCCACCATCACCCCGATCAGCAAAACCGGAGCGATAATTGTCAGAAGCCGCAGCATCATACTACGGAGTAGCACCTGAAGAGAGGCAACGGAGAGATTCCCATTGTACATTTTCACCAGCTCGGGAATCTGTCCGTAAACCACATGAAAAGACTCTATGAATCTGGTACCGATGGTTCCCACATAGACCTTCAATATAATAAACAGGGCAAGAATCCCAAAGGCATTGGCAATCTCCTTGCTCTTCGCTACCTGTCCTTCTTTCCTTGCGTCATTTAACTTTTTACCGGTCGGTTCCTCGGTTTTTTCTCCCCCCGGACCGTCCTTGGCAAAAAACTGCAGATTATATTTCAGTAAAAGCTCATGATTCTCCATTCACATTTTCCTGTCTTAAATGATTGCTTCCGCGCTAAGGCATCATAACCTGCGCAAAAGCAGACACCATATACTGCATCTGCCCATAGATAAAGTTGGCCGCTGAGGGCAGCATGGAAGTAGATAAGAATAAAATACTGAGCCCTACAAGCACCTTCATCTGCATACCTACCGCAAACATATTCATCTGCGGCGATACCTTGGCCAGAACCCCCAAAACAGCATTTAAAATGGTCATTACCGCAAATATGGGAAGGCAGATACGAAACCCGATAATGATATAGTTGGCCATAAACTCCAGCATAGAGGCCATAAGCCTGTCACTTCTGAAGATTGCGCCGTTCATTGGAATCAGAGTATAGGTTTCCGCCAGGGCCTTCAAAAGATACTGATGCATTCCGGAAATAATGAGCATCAGCATAATCGTATAATTGTAATAAATTCCTGTAATTGAAGTATTTTGCTTGGTGGCAGGATCGAACAGGGTTGCCATGGAAAGCCCCATTTCCATATCCGCAATATGTCCGGCGAAAGCCACCACGGAAAAACTCAAATTGGCCGCAAATCCGATCAAAAGCCCTGTGAGAGCCTCCTTCATCACGATTACAAAATAACCGGTTAGAGTATCATATACAATTCTTTCTCCCTGTACTACAGGATAGAGCAAAATTGCCACAAAAAAGCTTAAAGCAATTCTTACATTTCTCGGCGTATTCGTCATGCTGAAAAATGGCGCTGCAAAGATAAAAGAAGCCACCCTGACCAGTATCAGCAGAAAATATTCCAAATCCGCATAGCTAAACGTATAATCCAGCATAGGTCCTTACCTTACATAACGTCCCAGATCCGACCAGAGGCTGATCATGAAGCCGGACATTTCGCTGAGCATCCAGTTCCCCAGCACAATCAACGCAAGAAACACAGCCAGGATCTTTGGCACAAAGGTAAGAGTCTGCTCCTGAATAGAGGTAACTGCCTGAAAAATACTGACGATCAGACCGATTACCAGCGACACCAGAAGAACCGGAGCCGCCACCTTTATCACCAGAAACAACGCAGAACTGGCAATGGCCGTAACCTCATCAACTGTCATACTTCATCATCCTTTCCCTATTTTGCACGCTAAATTTTTGTGTGTAAAATTCTTGCCTGCAAAATATTTTCACCCGTAAAATGTTCCTACCGTATTCATTATGATCAAATTCCATCCGTCTGCAAGAACAAACAGGAGAATTTTAAAGGGCATGGAAATCGTAGTCGGCGGAAGCATCATCATACCCATACTCATAAGCGTTGAGGAAACCACCATATCTATCACAATAAAAGGAATATAAATGATAAAACCTATGATAAAAGCCAGTCTGAGCTCGCCAACGACAAAGCTGGGCACAAGTACAGAAAAGGGAATTCCCTCTAAAGTACCGTCCCACTCCTGTCCGGAAATATCCAGAAACATTCTCACATCCTTGGTCTGGGTCTGCTTGTACATAAATTCCCTGAAAGGCTCTGCACCTGCCTCGAAAAACTCCTCCTGGGTAATTCTTCCTTCCTCTAAAGGAACCACCGCTTCCTCATATACCTGCGACAGCGTGGGCTGCATAATAAAATAAGTCAGAAACAAAGCTAACCCAATCAACACCTGATTGGGCGGCGCAGTTTGGGTATTCAAGGCTGCTCGTGTAAAATGAAGCACAATGATAATCCTGGTAAAAGATGTGAGCATAATAAGCAATATCGGCGCTATGCTTATCATCGTAAGCGTAAGCAAAATACGCAGATCACCGCTCAACTGACCGTTTCCGTCCTTATAGGTAGTAACTGTCAGGTTATTTGCAATATTCAATTGCGATAACTCTTCCTGGGTCTGGGCACTGCCCGGTTCGTTAATATAAGTCCTCTCCTCGGTCTCGCCGACTATGCCGGAATCATCCACTGCCGCAGCCTGTACCTCTAACTTAGGAGTAACACACAATATGCCTACCATTACCAGCAGGCATATTATTTTTAATATCCTTTTTTCGAACAAAAACTTTTCCATATCATTGCCTTTACAGCTATTCCTTCCCTTTTTCCTTCAAGTTTTTTATCTTCTCAAAAATATCTGCAAACCCGCTCGTCTGCACATCTTCTCTCCGAAGATCAAGTTCAATAGCGGAAAGCTCTGAAAGCATATGCACCTCGTCTTTTCCCACACCAATCACCAAATACTTTTCTCCTGCTTTGACTATCTGGATATATTTATTCGGAGCAACACGGCAGGTTTCAATGATTTCCAAATTGCCCAAACCTGCCCTGCCCTTCTGATAATTTGCGATCCATCTGGTAACCAGGTAAGTAATTGCAAGTACAAATACAAAGAGAATCAGCACCGTCATAAACTGAAGATAGCCATCCACCTTTGTTGTAACCGAAAGAAGCATACTACCCAATTACCTTCTTAACAGCTTCAAGTACACGATCTGCCTGGAATGGCTTAACGATGAAATCCTTTGCACCGCTCTGGATTGCCTCAATAACCATGGCCTGCTGTCCCATAGCAGAACACATGATAACCATTGCATTGGGATCAGCTCCCTTAATCTTCTTAAGCGCCCCGATTCCGTCAAGTTCCGGCATGGTAATATCCATCAGCACCAGGTCAGGTCTCAATTCTGCGTACTTCTCGCAAGCCTTCACGCCATTTTCAGCTTCCCCTGCTACATTATAGCCATTCTTTGTGAGAATGTCCTTGATCATCATGCGCATGAATGCTGCATCATCCACAATTAAAATATTCTTTGCCATTTTTTACTCTCCTACTTCTACTTAATTATTTCGGTTACACGGATACAAAAGCTCTCTTCCATTACCATAACCTCGCCCTTAGCTACCAATTTACCGTTTACCAGTACATCTATAGGTTCACCGGCTATTCTGTCAAGTTCTATAATTGTCCCCGGTGCGAAGTCCAATATTTCCGCTATGGATTTCTTTGTTCTGCCAAGCTCTACGGTTACATCCAGGGGTACGTCTCTGATCAGGCCGATATTTTCCTGCCCTGCCATAGCCCCTGCATTCGTATTAAAACTCTGAAACTGTGCAGGCTGTATGTTCATGTTCATCATCGGCATTCCCATATTACTACTCATCATTGGCATTCCCATAGCTCCGTTCATCCCCATCTGAGGCATCCCCATTTGGGACATTCCCGCCTGAGGCATACCATTCATTTGCATTCCCGGCATCTGATTATTCATCTGCATCCCCATAGGAGCTCCCATATTCATCTGCGGATTCATCTGGCTCATATCCGGCATTCCAGCCGCCATCCCTCCTGCCGGTGCTGAAGGCGCAGGTGCCGGATCCGGTTCAGGCTCTGACGCGGCCGAATCACCTGACTGATTCGTGATAAAAGTCTCGTACAGGCTGTTGGCAAACTCTACAGGATATAGCTGCATAATAGAACTGTCAACCAAATCCCCGATCTGCATTCTGAACGCAATCTTTACAAAACTTCCCTCCAAAAAGGAGTCAATATCGCCGCCGTTTGCAACATCATTCAAATCCATCAGATTTGCCTGCGGAGGACTGATGTCTATCATTTTCCCCATCATAGTGGAGAGGGATGTTGCGGCTGCGCCCATCATTTGATTCATGGCCTCGGAAATTGCGCTCAAATGGAGTTCTCCAAGCTCTCCGTCCGTGTTGCTGCCATCCCCTCCCATCATCAGATCCGTAATAACCTTCACATCATGCTCTCTTAAGATCATGATATTGGATCCGTCCAGTCCTGACGTATAACGTATCTGGATAAAAACACAAGGGCGTTCATAATCAGCTACCACCGTATCCCAATTGGCCATTGTGACCACCGGGGTGGTAATATCAACCTTCATATTTACAAGAGAAAACAGTGTGGTCGCTGAAGATCCCATACTGATGTTGGCAATCTCACCGATTGCATCCTTGGCATCCGCCGTAAGCAAACTCTCATCTATAGGCGAACTGCTTCCGGTATTAGCATTGTTTGATAAATCCATGCCGTTAAGAAGCGCACTTATTTCATCCTGTGAAAGCATTTCATCCATGCCTTAATCCCCCTCTCTGATTACTGATGTTACCCGTACCGCATAATTTTCTTTTACAGAACCTGGAAGCGCGGTGAATTTTCTAATATTTCCCACAAAGATATTCATCTCCGTGTCTACTTTGGAATCCAGCCGTATAATATCTCCCACCTGTAAATTCAGAAAATCATTTACGGAAACCTGGCTGCCTCCAAGAACCGCCTTAACCGGTACGTCCACTCTCTTGATGAGTGACTCTAACTGTTCTTCATAATCGCTGTGATCCTGTTTCTGCAGCGTTGAATACCAGAACTTAGTATTTAAGTTATCCATCACATCTTCTAAGGTAAAGAAGGGAAGACAGATATTCATATAACCTTCCGTATCTCCCACCTTGATATTCAAGGTAATAAGGGCAACCATATCACCGGGAGCTATAATCTGTGCAAACTGGGCGTTCGTCTCTATTCTTTCAAGAATCGGATCTACTTCCGCCACGTTTTTCCAAGGCTCATGCATCAGCTGCATACACACTACCATCAGCTTTTGCAGAATAATCATCTCAATCTCTGAGAATTCCCTGTTTTTTTCCAGCGGCAGTCCCTGTCCTCCCAGCATTCTGTCAATCATGGCAAATCCAAGATTTGTAGATAACTCTACAATAATATTTCCATTTAGAGGACTAAAATTCACGATCCCAAGTATTACGGGGTTTGACAAAGCATTACTGAATTCCGAATAAATCATCGCCTCCGAGCTGGTCACGGATACCTGTACATTCTTTCGCAGATAAACCGGAAGATTCGTAGACAGCAGTCTTCCATAGTGTTCATATATAATTTCAAGGGTTCTCAAATGCTCTTTTGAGAATTTAACAGGCCGCTCGAAATCATAGGGCTTCACCTGTTTTTCCGCACCATCCGGCATTTGATTTACATCCACTTCACCACCGCTTAGGGCTGCAAGCAGATTATCTATTTCACTTTGAGATAATACCTCGCCCAAGAGTATACACCTCCTTTATTCCTGGCACAGTATTTAACAACACATCCGAAAAAGTACGGCATTTACATATAAATTGGGCTGATCAGTGTTACATCAAAGATAAAATCAGAACTATACAAAGCCTGGATGCTGCTGAGTATATCATTGCTTATCGCCTGGGGATTTGCCTTGGCCTCCTCCATTGTATACTGGCCTACCACCTCAGTAATCTTGCCTTTAATCAAATCCTCTCTCTCTGCGATCTGCTCACCATAGGTCTTGTAGTCCTCATGGGCATTGTTCATGGATATAACCACAGACATCTGTGCATAGTGATCCTTCTCATCCGGAACACCATTCTCATCCACACTCTTTTTGAGCGCAATCTGCATATCCGCAATCGTATAAGTAGCTGTATTTTCGAGAGGAACCGAAGTTTCTCCTCCTCCTGAACCCTGAAGATCCAGGCTGATTGCTGAAGCAACGTCTCCCACAAGGGAAGCTGTTTTCCGATTTGTACTGGTAATGCTGAACATCATAATCGATGTCAGCACAATATTAACAATCAGTAATGCCAGTATCATAATTGAAACCAAGTTCTTTTTCATAACGGGTACAACCTTTCTTCATTAATAGGAACTTAACGAATTATATATTTTTATTTCCACTCTTCTGTTTCTGGCTCTTCCTTCCTCTGTAGAATTATCTGCAATCGGCTGGTATTCGCCTCTGCCGGAATGTTTGATAAGTCCGGCATCCAGTGTGGTATTCTGCTCCAGATAATAAAAAACCGACAACGCGCGGCCGCTGCTGAGCTCGTCATTGTTTGAATATTTGGAACCGGACATCGGAACATTATCCGTATGTCCTTCAATCTCAATGACTCCCTGGCCGAATCTCTGAAGAATAATCCCAAGCTGATTCATCAGCGGCAAAGCCTCTTCCTTAATATCCACCTTTCCCGAATCAAAGAGAATCGCTCCGTTTAAGGTGAGCTGCACATACTGTGCAGTAAATTCTATGTCAATTTCTTTGTCCAGATTTTTTTCTTCCAGAGTCTCTTCTATTCTCTCCGCCATCTGCTCAGATTCCTTGAGTTTGGCTTCATCCACTATTTCAGCGGCGGTTTTCAAATCCTCAGGCATCATCTCGCCCTCCGGATTTTTGCCGGTACTGTTGATATAATCGTCCAACTCATTTAACTGGCTGACACCCATTCCGATCAAAATCCCATCACCAATCGCCGTGGCCCCTGCCGAAAAAATACTGAAAGTCTGATTAAAGGAAGCCGCTAACTGCTCAAATTTCTGCGCATCCACTGTCGACATGGAAAAGAGCATAACGAAAAAGCAAAGAAGCAGATTCATCAAATCCGAGAAGGTCGCCATCCACGCTGGGGAACCTTTAGGCGGTTCTTCCGGTTTCTTTTTAGCCATCGTCTTCACCTCCGCCTTCCACTGTCCTCTCGCTGGGTGCAAGGAATGATTTCAGCTTCTCTTCGATTACTCTGGGATTTTCTCCTGCCTGAATGGAAAGAAGCCCTTCTATCATAATTTCTTTTGTCATAATCTCTGTGGCATTGTTCGCCTTCAGCTTCCCTGCCACAGGAGCACAGATCCAGTTGGCAAGAAGGGAACCATACAGAGTGGTAATAAGAGCAACTGCCATGGAAGGACCGATACTGGAAGGGTCATCCATCTCATAAAGCATGTTAACAAGTCCTACCAGCGTACCGATCATACCCCAGGCAGGTCCCATGGAGCCCAAATCTTCCCAGAAAGAAATCTTATCCTTATGTCTGGATTCCGTGCTGACCAGCTCGGTTTCCATGATTCCGCGTACCAGCTCGGGATCGGTGCCGTCTACAATAAGCAAAATGCCCTTTTTCATAAATTCATCATCTAAGTTTGCCGCTGCCTCCTCCAGGGAAAGAAGTCCTTCCTTCCTGGCCACATTGGACAAGTCGATAATCTGCTGAATCATCCCCTTCACGTCCGTGGTGGGCGCTTTGAAAATCAAAAGGAAGCTTTTAAGCCCGGCTATGTACTCAGAAAGAGATCTGGATGCTAATACCGCAAAGAACGCACCGCCGAAAGTAATGATCATAGACGCTACATCTTTATATCTGCCGATATTTGCAAGAGACGCCGCATTGATACATCCGAATGCAAGCATGACAAAACAGAGAACTAAACCAAGAATCGACGCTAAATCCACAACTTTTCACCTTTTTCTGCGTTAATCCGCAAAAATTTCCTTTCTGTATGATTTTACAAGATTTTTCACTTCTTGTCTACCTTCTTTTACAATTAATTTCCTTCCCGTGGTAAATGCGATCACCGTATCCGGAGTTTCCTCCACAAGCTCTATCAAATCAGGATTCACTAATACTTTTGTCCCGTTTATTTTCGTCACTTCAATCATAATAATATCACTTCTCTCTCTGCGTTTCCACTAAAACCAGCATATTTTTTTTATTAATTATTACCAGCTTAAAAAGTATCGCCCGTCAGGGCTTCTCATGTTTGAGGGAACCATCCCCCGGGATTGGTTCCCTCGATTTCACAGTATGGAAAGCCCACTGTGTAATATCTTCTGTCTATTTACTTCTTCAATTACTTTTCATCCTTATCGTTTCAGATTGGTGAGCTCTTCTAAGAGTGTATCGGAAACGGTAATGATTCGGCTGTTTGCCTGGAAACCTCTCTGAGTAGTAATCATCTCCGTAAATTGCTGAGACAGGTCGACGTTACTCATTTCCAGCATACCGGAATCCATGCGGCCGCCATTCTGGGTAATATCCTCGCCCACCCCGTCGAAATCGCCGGAGTTCATGGTCGCGGAATAGAGGTTATCCCCTTCCTTTTCCAGACCGGAGGGATTGGCAAAGGTTGCCACCGCAATCTGCCCAAGAAGCCTTCTCTGACCGTTGTCATAGGAAGCGTAAATCTTCCCGTCCTTCTGCACGGTGATGCCGCTGAGATCGCCTACTTTACGCCCCTCGCCCTCGCCGTTTTCAAGGCCGGCATAGGAACTCATGGTAGATACGCCGTTCTTGTTGTAGTTGAAGGTTGCGGAGAAATCGATGTCGATGCCGTTTGCCGGGAAAATAGGCAGACCGCCAAAGTTTAACTTGGTCGTTTCCCCTCCGCTGTCTAGCCCTGCCTCCAATCCTACATAAGAGAAAGTTCCCTCTCCTTCCACATACTGAAGAACGATTGCATTGGTAACCGGAATTTTCTCCGGATTCGTAGCAGGATCTGCCGGTTTAGTGGAATCAAAATTCGGGTTCTTCATCATAACGTCTGATGGAACCATATTTCCTGTACCGTCATCCTGGGGTGCCTTGATCGAATCCGTCCCCGAACCAAATGTAAATTTATCCGTTACGCCGGGAATTTCCTTTCCATCCTTATCATACATGATGGAATTCCCCTCTGCATCAATTATATTGTCGAGCTTCACATAAAACTGCCCTTTGTCTCCGTCGATTGCATGGACGCTTAACTTGGCGGTATACTTATACCCCTGATTATCGAAAAATTCCAGGTTCATCACCCGTCCGTCGTCACTGTTTACATCCGTGTCATACTTGTCAATGACTCCGTCCACAGTGGCCTTTGTGGTGGCCTCCGGGGGATAGGTCATATTGGCTCCGGTCATCAGCCGCAGAGGCCCCACCGTCCCCTTCTTAATGTTCTGAGGATCCGTCGGATCCGGCTGCCAGCCCATGACATTGTAGCCGGTGCTGGTCATGGCAAGGTTTCCTTTTCCGTCAATATAGAAAGAACCGTCTCTTGTAAAGAAGTTCTCCGAGCCGTTGCTCACTACGAAGAAGGCGTCCCCGCTGATCATAATATCAAAGGGATCGTTGGTACTCTGCGCCGCGCCCTGGCTGGCTATGGCCGTTTTGATGGCGCCCGTTTTGGAACCAAGACCGATCTGCCTTGCGTTGGTGCCGCCTACCCCTGTCTGGGCGTTGGCTCCTGACGCTTTCTGGGTGGTCTGGTACATCAAATCGCTGAATACCATGGACTGGGATTTGTATGCCGTTGTGTTTACGTTTGCAATATTGTTACCGATAACATCCATTCTTGTCTGATGTGTTCTAAGTCCCGCCACACCAGCAAATAATGATCTCATCATAATGAAATGACCTCCTGATTCTTTCCGCCGTATCTGTTCCCTCCGTCATTCAGGAACACAAGCCCCCCTTACAGGTCCGGCTAAATAATTACGGCTCCGTCAATATTTGTGAATATACTTTCTGCTGTATCGCCCTGGTTCATGGCCGTCACTACCGTGCTGTTTGGAATATTCACGATAAAAGCCAACTGATCTACAATCACCAGGGATTCTCTGATTCCTTTTTGCTGCGCTTTCTGGGCCCCTTCGTTGAGTCTCTCCAGCTGAGAGCTGGTAAGTTCAATGTTCCGGTCTGCAAGCCGGCCGGCCGCATGCTTCGAAAATCTTACCTCCTCGGTTCCTTTTGCCTGGCGGCTTTCCAGAATTTCCTGAAAAGACTTTCCATCCGTGTTTATCGCCGGCACTGCGCCTTTGTTCTGCCTCAGGTATCTGTCCTGCAGCTCTTCAATTGAAAGGAATCCATTATTTTGAATGTTCATAGCCCTCTCCTCCCTGACAGGTTATTAATCGCATTCTTTGAACGGATCACGGACACTTTCCGCTGCCCTAAGCCGCTTATGAAGCCGTGCTTCCTCAAGCTCCCTGCGCAGTTCCCGAATTTTCGCTTCCGCCCGTTCCTCCGGCCTGATCGCCTCCGCTCTCGCCGTCTCCGACGCCTTCGGTTTTGTCTCCTTCGCCCTCGCCGTCTCCTTCGCCTTCGTCCTTATCATCGCCGCCGGCCATCTCAACGAGCTCAGCCATACGCTGTACATATTTCTGCAGCTTCTTCACATACTCGTCGCTGATATACCCCTGCTGGTATGCCGTCATCTTGTTATAGCCATCCTGCAAAGCCTTTATTGTGTCTTTATCGGCTAAGGTCAGGTTGCTTAAGCTGGGCAGCTTATCGATTGCCTTCACGAAGGATGCCGCAAGCTCATAAGCGATCTGATAGGACTCATCGATTACCGCGTGTACATCATCTAACGAATACAGACTTCCGTCAATGGATACATAGGCCTTGTTGTTCTCATAGGTTACATATTCTACCACGCCCTGGAATACATGAGCGTCGCCGTTTTGATCCATGGTCTGGATCTCAACCAGCTTGCCGACCATTCCGGATGCCCTGGAAAGCTCCATAGTCAATGCCATGTTCTGCATCTGCTCCACCTGGGAGAAGGTTGCGTACTGTGCAATAAATTCCGTGTTGGAGGTAGGCTCCAAGGGATCCTGGTACTTCATCTGCGCCACCAGCAGCTTCAAAAACGCATCCTTATCCAGACCGCTTTTGGACGCCTTTTTTACGGAGCTCTCGGAAGCGCTTTCCACCAGCTTGCCGTTTTCTATTACTTGTGTTACTGCCATATCGCTGCTCCTTTCTGCACTGTAAAATCTTATGCGGTATAGTCTACTGTGTTTCCGTTTGCCTCCATCATCTTAGCGGCAAGCACATCCTCATCGCTTGCATTTTCCTCTGTAAGGCCGTTTACATCCAGTTCGTTTAAGTTGATTCTTCTGGGTGTCTTTCTGTTGTTCTGGGAAGAAGCATTTTCTTCTCTGCCCTGTCCCTGCCAGAGATTACTCTCAAATCCGTGGCTTTCCACTGTAACCTGAACTGCTTCCACCTTGATTCCCTGCTCCCTGAAGGATTCCTGAAGAGTGGATATCTGGCTCTCCAAAGCCGCCTTCACCGCCTCGTTCTGTACATGGAACTGGGCCGTGATTTCTCCGCCTTTAGAAGAAAGCTGGATATGTACACTGCCAAGGCTTTCAGGGTGTAACTGCATCTCAAGCTGATCTATTCCCGGCTTTAACTGGATCTTCATATAGTCCATGATCTGATCCATAATCTCCCGGGTCTGTTCGCTGAAAAAGGGAACGTTCTGTTCCAGTGAAACTTCTGCCGTGCCTGTACCGGTCTGGCCAGGCCCGTTCAGCAGAGAATCCGCGGAGCCAAAATTCTCTCCCGTTTCCTGCTTAGCGCTCTCACCGCCTTTTTGTTCCTGCCCGTCGGCATTTTCCCGGGCAACCTCCTCTTTCGTATTTGACGATACGACCTCTACGGTCTTAATGGCATTTCCGCTTTCGTCAGCCGCAAGCTTAACCGTCTCGTCGCCTGACTTTACCTCCACCGTGACCACCGGCTCCTGAATCTCCGAAACCTGTGTCTGAACCGGAAGCTCTCCGGTCTGCGTCTGGCCATAGGAATTTTTCATTCCTTCAAGCAAGCCTGCAAGCTCCTCTGGATTTAGATCCAAAGTCTCCAGCAATCCGTTTTTTACTTCTGATGCCATGTTCAGAAGATTCTGCAGCCTGCCAAAAAGGTTCTCATCCGTGAGAAGAGCCATCTGATCCTGTTCTCCCGAAAGCAGGAGTACAAGCTCTGTCAGAGCGGAGGGCTCCAGCAATGCCGCGGCGCCAAGTCCCAGCTCCTCCATGGCCCTGGCCACTTCCTCCTCGGTCACGCCCAGTTCTTCTGCCACTTCTTTTACAATCTCTTCCCCGGCTTCCTCCAGCGCCTCCTGTCTCTGTTCCACAGTCACATCTTCCCTGACGCTCTCCTGCTTTACGCCGGTTTCCCGGGTGCTGACCAGATCCCTGCGGTTCTTTGTCATTTCTGCCGCGGGTATCTGCATGGTCTTGCTGCTTTTGACTGCCTGCATCTGGCCTTTTGCCAGTCCGCCCTGAGTCTTACTCATGACATCTCCAAAGCTGCCCGTCTGATCCATACCGCCTGTTTTTTTAGGACTGTTATTCCCCGCTGCAAGGTTCATCAGGGACTTCACGTCCTTTACAGGTGCATTCGTCAATTCACATCCCTCCTTTTTTGTTTTACATAATTTATATCGGCTTAAGGCGCAGGCCTTTTAAGAACCGGATCCGTTAAGATTCAGGATCCATTAACTTCGTGATCCTGGCAGCGATTTCAGTATCCATCGCACCAAGAATCTTCCCTCTCTGGTCTGCATCCATTACACCCAATATTCTTACTGCCAAATCCAGATTATCCGTCATGGATTCAAAAATTGCCGCCGCCGCTTTCGGCTTCATGGCAGAATAAGCCGCCGCATAATCCTTGATTTCATCGCTTTCTTCTATTTGAGTGATCACCTGCTTATAAAGATACTCTGCCGTGGCGGGATCCATCTCCTCATAATACCTGCGGTATTCCTCTATCCCCGGCCCGTTGTCCGCATAGACCACTTCTTCATAAAATTCTGTCTTGATCCGCTGGAACTCTACCTGACTGTCCTCAAAGGTTTTCAGACGTTCCACCTCGGCCTTGAGCTGCTCCACTTCCTCGGAGCTGCTGTTTTGTGCCGACTGGGCGCGCTCAAGCTCCAGTTCAAGCTCTTTGATATAATCTACCGCTTCCTGCAGGCTTTTATATCCTCCATAGGTCTCTTCCTCACCGCTCTCCAGGCTTTCTTCCATAGTATTGGGAAGAATTTTGTTGAGTACCGGCACATCCTTCAGAATCGGCGTGAGCACATTACTTCCAAAGCCCCCGAAGTCAAGCTTAATAATCAGGCACAAAATCGCGACCCAGATCAAAACGATGATAAAAGTCACCAGAAAAACAGAGCCGGAACCGGCTCCTCCGGACTCTTCCATCAGCTCCTCTTCCTGATTGGCAAGCTCTCTTGCCCTGGCTTTCGCCGCTTTGCGCTGCTCTTTTTTTTCATTTTTTAATTTTTTCTTTTCTTCCTTCAGGCGCTCTCTGTCTAACGCGGCGTCCTCCTGGTTTAATTCTCCAACCCTTGGCATAATAACCTCCTATACGGCATCTGTCCCCAACCAGGCCGCAGAGCGTAGCATCTGTTTTTTACCTGTGTCCATGGGTATAGCTCACAAGCTCATCTATTTCTTTTGCCTCTTTGACATTTTCCTCGTGAAGAAATTCCTCAAAGGCCTTCTCCCTAAGTCTCTGCTGGGTTTTGCTCTCCTGCATGGCAAGCTGAAGTCTGAGCCTGGCATCCTCCAAAGCCCTTTCAGCAAGGCTCACCTGGTATCTCTGGTCAGCGATAAACTCATCCATAATCCCTACCGCATCCCGGTTTTCCATAATTTTTAAAACCTTCAGGCCATCTTTTCGCAGTATTCTTCCCTGTTCCTGATAGCCCTCTTTTCGTTCAAGCAAAAGCCGAAGCTTTTCCTCTTCCTCATCCAACCGTATCCTGGCAGAGGCAAATTCCATCCTTGCCTGCTCCTGGATTTTTTCTTTAATGTTCAGAATGCTCTGCATCCGATATACAAATTTAGCCATCTATTCCTCTTATGGATCGCAGCCTAGGCTGCAATCCCCTTCCGGTAAATGTACTTACTCCGCATCCTGGTCAAAAATTTTTTTCAGGAGCTCCACTGACTCTTCAAAGGAAAATTTATCGCCCACATCCTGTCTTAAATACGCATTGACTTCCTCTATTTTGCGGATTGCATAGTCAATTCCCGGATTGCTTCCTGATTTGTAGGCTCCGATATTGATCAAATCTTCCGCTTCATTGTAGGTAGCAAGGACGTTTTTCAGTTTTCCTGCATAACTCTTATGGTCACGCTGGGCGATCTGGCTCATACATCTGGATATGCTCTGCAGTACATCAATAGCCGGATAGTGATCCTTGTGAGCAAGCCTGCGGTTCAGCATGATATGACCGTCCAGAATACTTCTTGCCGTATCCGTAATGGGCTCATTGAAATCATCGCCGTCCACCAGAACCGTATAAAGACCTGTAATAGATCCTTTATCCGATCTTCCGGCCCGCTCCAAAAGCTTTGGCATTTCGGAATATACACTGGGGGGATACCCTCTCGATACCGGCGGTTCCCCGCTGGCTAAACCGATCTCTCGCTGAGCCATGGAAAAACGGGTAAGAGAATCCATCATGAGAAGCACGTCTTTCCCCTGGTCACGGAAATATTCCGCAATAGCTGTAGCGCTCTGAGCCGCCTTCTTCCGCTCTAAGGCCGGTTTATCCGAAGTGGCGACCACCACCACGGAACGTCTCATTCCTTCCGGCCCTAAGTCTCTCTCTATAAATTCGCGGACCTCTCTGCCCCGCTCTCCAATCAGAGCAATCACATTAATATCCGCCTTTGTATTCCTTGCAAACATTCCCATCAGCGTGGACTTGCCTACGCCGGAACCGGCAAAGATTCCGATTCTCTGCCCTTTGCCAACAGTAATAAGTCCATCCACTGCCTTAACTCCCAGCGGAAGGACCTCGTCTATAATTTTACGGCTCATCGGATCGGGAGGCTTTGCCTCTACGGCATACTCCTCACCGGTAAGGGGTACCTGTCCCTCTATCCTTCCCAGACCGTCAAGGGTATGCCCAAGAAGTCCGCCGTCTACACGAACCTTCAAAGGAGCGCCCGTGTTTTCCACCGTACTCCCCGGACCGATTCCCTCTACGTTCTGATAGGGCATAAGAAGTGTCTTGCCCTCCTTGAAGCCTACCACCTCTGCCAGGGAAGCTGTGGCGTCTTCCTTCATTACCGGATAGATTTTGCAAATATCACCCAGCTTTGCAGCCGGTCCGGCTGACTCAATGGTAAGGCCGACAACATTCACCACTCTGCCGCTGGTCTTAAAAAGACTTTCCCCTGTCACCTTTATGTATTTTTCGAAATTGATACTCGGTGCAATCAATTGTTATTCCACCTTCATATTGTCTTTTTGATTGTTTTATTTCTTATAAGAAAGAAGCCTGAGCTTTTTGCACAGCTCTTTCAGTTCTGTTTCGAGAGAACAGTCATAAACTCCTGCCTCTGTCTCAATCATACACTGAGACTCGGAGAGGGTCATATCCGATATAATTTCCAGATTCTCAGTTGATGTCCCCGATTCCTCAAGGATGCGTTTCTTTTCTCTCATTACCTGAGGATAGTCCTTTTTCGATACATGAATTATATAACTGGAAGCACTGCCTGTTTTCTGCAGCGCGTCAATCAGTAAATTCGCCACAATCTGTCTGTAGCCGCTTAAATCTACCTTAAAAATATGCTCATAGATACCGGTAAGTGCATCAATAAATTCCGGTTCAAGCTCATCTATCTTTTGCTGATATTCAGCCTCTAACTCCTCTCTTCTGGCCTGGCAGGCTCTCTCCATCTCCCGCACTTCTTCCATGCCCTTTTGGTAGCCTTCCTGGAACCCCTGCTCACTGGCCTCCTCCATTGCATTTCTGCGCATGACCTCGATCTGAGCCCTTGCCTCATCCAGCATACCGGCCGCTTCTTCCTTCACCTGCGCAAGCTCTGCCCGGGCTGCTTCCAACTCTTCATCTATGGCCTCACGGGTTTCTTCCGCGGATCCTGCCTTTACGATGGCCGACTGCCCGTCAGGAGAAAGCAGGGCATCCACCATAGCCGCATTCAGGCCTGAAGTAAATCCGTCCGAATCCTCCGGGGCATCCTCCCTTCGCTGATAGCCTTCCGCGGCCGCCTTTTTCAGCCGTGATTCCATTCTCTCATTGGAATCGATCACACGGGTGGAATCTCCTACAACCACCCATCCCGCTTTATACAGATTATTAGACCACAATCTCATCACCTCCGCCGCCTCTGGAAATGATGATCTCCTGATTCTCTTCCAGTTTTCTGATCACATTTACAATCTTCTGCTGTGCCTCCTCAACATCCTTCATACGAACAGGCCCCATAAACTCCATATCTTCCTTGATCATGACGGCAAGACGCTTGGAAAGGTTATTGAAGATTGCATTCTGCACCTGTTCATTGGCTCCCTTGAGAGCAAGGCCAAGATCGCTGTTCTCCACGTCACGCAACACTCTCTGAATCGCACGGTCGTCCAGCAGAAGAATATCTTCGAATACGAACATTTTCTTTCTGATCTCGTCGGCCAGCTCCGGCTCTTCCACTTCCAGAGTTTCCATGATATGCTTTTCTGTGCTCCGGTCTACGGTATTTAAAATATCCACTACCGCATCCACACCGCCGATAATGTTGTAATCCTGATTTACAAGGGATGAGAGCTTTGTCTCTAACACCTTTTCCACTTCCTTCACCACATCGGGACTGGTTCTGTCCATTACTGCAATACGTCTGGCCACATCGGACTGCCGTTCAGGAGGGAGCGCAGATATAATAAGCGCTGCCTGCTGAGGAGCCAGATAAGACAAAATAAGGGCAATCGTCTGAGGATGTTCATCCTGTATAAAGTTAAGAAGCTGTGCAGCATCTGTCTTTCGCACAAATTCGAAAGGCTTCACCTGCAGGGAAGCAGTGAGCTTGCCAATCACGCTCATAGCCTTCTCGTTGCCAAGGGCCTTCTCCAAAAGCTCCTTCGCATATGTAATACCACCCTCTGCGATATACTGCTGTGCAAGGCAAATCTGATAAAACTCGTCTATAATTTCTTCCTTCAACTGCGGAGTCACGCTCCGGGTATTGGCAATCTCTAAAGTCAGTTCTTCGATTTCCTCTTCTTTCAGATGTTTAAAAATGGAAGCAGACTTCTCGGGTCCTAAAGCAATCAAAAGAATGGCCGCTTTTTGAACCCCGCTTATTTTGTCATTGGCTTCTTTCGCCATACCTGTTTACACCCCCTACGGAACCCGGGCTTTGTTTAACCCCATTCCTCATTTAACCAATTCCTCAAAAGATTAGCTGCTGCTTCCGGATTTTCATCCACGAACTTTTCAATCAGCATCCTGGTTTCGGACATCTGCTCCATTCCAAGACTTTCCATTTCAACCTCCGGCTGGGACTGCAGGAGCTTTTCCACTGACAGTTCCTCCGGCTGCTCCGGCTGCTTCTCCGAGCGCATACTTCTCAGCACAACGAAAGCGAGCAATGCCAGAATCACTACGATCAGCACGATCTGCGCAATATCGGAAACCGATATATTCAACCCCTCCGCATCAAAAAATACATTTTCGGAATAGGCTACAATTGCAATATTCTCTGCAGGAAATCCGGTGGCTTTGGCAACCACATCGTAAAGTTCCTGGGGTACCTCCACCTGTTCCAGCCCTGCATGGGCGATCTTGTACTCCTCCCAGGTAACTCCGTCCAATTCTCCCCTTGCGTCCACATCCTCCTCACGGATCAGATTCATACTGGTAGCCGTCAGAGAAATAGAAGAAGTGTCGTAATTGACCACTCCCGCAGCATTATCCTTATTCGTAATCCGCTCGGAGGGCATATACTTGCGCTCTTCCTCTGTGGTAGAACTGTTGCTGTCGCTTCCGTCCTGATATGCATATTCCACCTGCTGTCCGTTGGAATCCGTCCCCGGAACCTCTCCGCTCTCATTGGTAGACTCGGAGGTAAAGGTTCTTTCCGAGGAAAGGTATCCCTGGCTGTTTCCGTCTGGAACATAAATTTCATGGTCTGTGGTGGAAGTGGTGGAAAAATCCACATCCAGATTTACCGCAACCTCTACCTTATCAAACAGCTTGGTGCCCAGCATGACTTGTCTGACATCGTTTTTGACTTTTTTCTCCCACTGGGTCTTCACTCCCAGCTGTGAGGTAGTGGCGCCTGCAATACTGGAATCCTCTCCTCCCGAAAAAAGAGTGTTTCCGGCGCTGTCCATAATCATAATGTTTTCGGTAGTCTTATTACCGACGGCTACCGCAAGGGCTTTTGCCATCCCCGGGGCATTGTCCGGATCAAACTCCTCCTTCAGCGTCAAAACAACCGTAAGAGAAGATTCCTCCCTTTCCTTCATCAGGGTTCCGGTATTCTCCGGTATGTAGAGCTCCACATGGGCGCTTTCGACAAAATCAAATTTCCCAACCAGATCATTTGCCAGCCGGGTCTCCATATAAAACTCATATCTTCTTTCTTTGTCGGCCTCCGTGGTGCTGAACCCGCCCTCCGATACATTATCTATGGTATAGGTGTACGCCTGGACATCGTTCACAGCAAGAAGCATACTGGCCTGCGACTGCTGCTTTTGATTAATCTTAATCTGATAGGCGTCATCCGACACTTTATAGTCGAGTCCTTCATTTTCCAATAATTCCGTTACCTTGGCCGCTTCCTTGGTATTCTCGCAATTCATAAGCACCACATACTGCGGCTTCATTAAGATGGTAATCAAAATTGCGAAAGCCAATATAAGCCCGGCCCCTGCGGATACAATAAATGTCTTTTGCTTTGTGGAAAACTTATTCCACCACTCAAGGACTTTATTTAAAATCTCCTTCAATCGCTCTGCCATAATCTGGCTGCCTGCCTTTCTTCCGTTCTCTGCTCCCAAACTGCATTATATACAATAAAACAACGCATCAAATCTGCATTTGCATAATTTCCTTATATGCCTCAAGGAGCTTATCACGTACCGTTACAGTGTACTGCAGCGCCGTAGACGCTTTCTGGAGCGCATTGGTAAGTTCATGAGTGTTTTCAGTTTCCCCTAGAGCCCAGCGTATCTTCTCATTCTCCGCATTAGAAAGATATGCGTTGGTTGTACCCAGATTTTCTATGGCTTTATCAAACAGGCTGCCAAAATCCGCGGCAGCGTCATTCTCCTGAACAGGAGCATATCTCTGTGCCGCTGCCTTCACAGCCTCAGACGACAGATTATAAAAAGATGAGATGTCCATTGATCTTTCCTTCCCTTTCCATATCAATCTTCTTCAGGCGCATTACTGCCCCATCTCAAGCCCCTTCATCGCAATACTCTTACTGGCGTTAAACGCAGTGGCATTTGCCTCGAAGGCGCGGCTTGCATCGATCAGATTCGTCATTTCGGTGACAATGTTCACATTGGGGTAGGTCACATACCCGTTTTCATCCGCGTCGGGATGGGAGGGATCATAAACCATAGTCATCTGTGTCCAATCATCCTCCATCACCTTTCCCACTCTGACTCCCTGACCTTTAAACCGGCTGCTGGCAGAACCCAAAAAGCTGCTGAAAGTCTGCGCTCCCTGGGGGCGTTCCTCAAAGGTCACCACCTTGCGCCTGTAAGGCGTCCCGTCCTCTGTTCTCGTAGTATGGGCATTTGCAAGGTTCTCAGCCATAATATCCATACGGTAGCGCTCTGCAGTCATACCGGATGCGCTGATATTAAACGAATTGAATATACTCATATTACTTCCTCCAAATTTTATTTAATCACCATTTTCAGGTTGGCAAACTCCTGATTAATACTGTCAATAATTCCGTTATAGAAAATCTGATTGGATGCAAGCTCCACGCCTTCCGTATCGGGATCTACGTTGTTCCCGTCCAGACGATAGGAGAAATTGGCGGAATCCGTATAAACCTTGGCCTTAATATTCAGATTGGCCGCCCGCGCCACCTTGGCGTCCACAGACTCATATCTGGAATTTCCCAGAGCCTCCCGCAGCTGTGTGCTAAAATCAAGATCTTTTCTTTTATATCCCGGGGTATTCGCATTGGAATAATTGTTGACCAACAGCTCGTTTCTTTCCCAGGCCGCATCCGCCGCCTTGCTAAGTACGTTTACATAATCAAATACGCCACTATTTATCATATTATAACTCCTTTCGGAAAATTCTATATATTGTTCCAAAATCAAAATCGGAGGTAATCCGCATACAATATCCACCACTTATCCATTATAAATTATTTGACGAAAAAGACAAGGATTTTTTTATTCTTTCATGACATCTTTATAACAAATTATACATACAAAAAGGATTCATGCCTCTAGTTCTTCATAAATCCTTTTATTCGTCGCACTTTAGCCATCCATAGCTATCTCATATTCTCTTTTTTCAATTTTTCCACCTCATCAAATACCATATCGTTTAAAACCTTAATATAGGTTCCCTTCATTCCTGATGATCTGGATTCGATGACTCCTGCACTCTCAAATTTGCGCAGAGCGTTTACGATTACGGAACGCGTAATCCCCACCCTGTCCGCTATTTTACTCGCTACGAGTATTCCTTCCATACCATTTAATTCTTCAAAAATATGTACCACTGCCTCCATCTCAGAGTATGACAGGGTATTGATGGCAGACTTAATGACCGCCAGCTTGCGGTTCTCCTCTGCGTTCTCTTCATTCACTGCCCGGAGCATTTCAAGGCCTACCACCGTAGTGCCGTATTCGCTTAAAATAATATCGTCGATGGTGTATCGGTCCGCACATTTATAGAGGAATAAAGTCCCCAGCCTCTCTCCGGCAATCTCAATAGGCGCAATAATCGCCTGGAACCTGCCCACCTCGTCCTCCTCGAATCCGAGAGTTTCAAGATTGACATTTTCTTTGGTTGATAAAACTGCAAGCAGGCGCTCGTTTAGCATAGGGTCAATAAAGCCCCCTATCTGCTCTACAATCAGTCCCGTGATAGACTCAACCTCTCTGCAGTCGCCTACCCCAAGCACCTTGCCCTTCCTGCTGATTACCAGAACATTAGAAGATAATATCTCACACAAAACCGAACAGATGTCGCTGAAAATAACCTTGCTGGAATCGTTGTTGTGGAGAAGTTTACCAATCTTTCTGGTTTTATCTAACAGTTGTACGCCGCTCATGTAAATCCCTCCCAAAAAGCTTCGAGAGTATTTTATCATAATGTGTCTTTAATTTCAACAACCTCTCTGATAATTCTATAAAATTCCAATTATTTTATAAATTATCTGACATTTCCGAATCTTTGGGCGCCTGCATCACATATCCGCAGTTTTCCTCCACACAGACCAGCTTATTCCCTTTGTGTACAAGGAGCGATCCGCATTTGGGGCAGGTTTCCTTGGAAGGCTTCTGCCAGACCATAAAGTCACACTCCGGGTTATCGATACAGCCGTAATACATTCTGCCCTTTCTCGTTTTTTTAAGTACGATGTCCTTCCCGCATTTGGGGCAGGGAACACCGATTTTTTCATAATGGGGCTTTGTAAAACGGCAGTCCGGAAAACCGGGACATGCCAAAAACCTGCCGTGAGGCCCGTATTTGATCACCATCTGCCTGCCGCAGACATCGCAGACCTCATCGGAAAGCTCATCCGCAATCTTTACGCAGGCAAGCTCTTTCTCCGCTTTCTGCACTGCTTCCTCCAGATCGGGATAGAAGTTGGAAATAACTGTTTTCCATTCTATGCTTCCTTCCTCCACACCGTCCAGAAGGGCTTCCATGTTGGCCGTAAAGTTTACATCCACAATACTTGAAAAGGCTTTCTTCATCATATTGTTTACGGCTTCCCCAAGCTCTGTCACGTAAAGGTTTTTATTCTCTTTTACCACATAATGCCTTGCCAGAATCGTTGTGATGGTGGGCGCATAGGTGCTGGGCCGTCCGATCCCCAGCTCCTCTAACGCATGAACCAGAGAAGCCTCTGTATAATGAGGCGAGGGCTGGGTAAAATGCTGTTTTTCCTCCAACTGTGAAAGCTTCAGCCTGGAAAAAGGCTCCACTCCCCTGATCAGGGTGTTTGCGGCTTCTTTCTCCTCCTCCTGGGTGTAGACGCTCATAAACCCGTCAAACAGCAATTTGGAGGCGGCTACCGTAAAGCGATGTTCCCCTCCGTCAATCTTTACGGAGGTGGTCTCATATCTGGCCGGCTGCATCCTGCTTGCCGTAAACCGCTTCCAGATCAGTTGGTATAACCGGAACTGATCTCTGGATAAGGACTCTTTCATTGCCGCAGGCGTGCGCTTTAAATCCGTGGGCCGGATGGCCTCATGGGCATCCTGGATTTTTTTGCCGCTCCCTAAAGAGGCGGTTTCCGTTACCGCATATTTTTCACCGTAATTGCTCTTAATATATTCCTCCGCCATGGACCGGGCTTCCTCGGAAACCCTGGTAGAGTCCGTACGCAGATAAGTAATGATACCTACCGTCCCGTTTCCCTTGATCTCGATTCCCTCATAAAGCTGCTGGGCCAGACGCATGGTCTTTTGGGTGGAAAAATTAAGTACCTTGCTTGCCTCCTGCTGAAGGGTTGAGGTGGTAAAGGGCAGGGGCGCTTTCTTCATCCGCTCTGTCTTTTTCACCTCGCTTACCACAAACTCCGCATCCTTTAACTCGTCCTTGATCCGGTCCAGCTCTTCCTTCGAGGAAATAGAGGCCTTGCTGTCCCTGCGGCCATAGTACTTGGCCGCAAGAGGCTTCTTCTCCCCGGGCAGGTCAAAGAATGCGTCCAATGTCCAGTACTCCTCCGGTATAAAGCTGTTGATCTCATCCTCCCTGTCACAGATAATGCGAAGAGCCACGGACTGGACACGCCCGGCGCTTAATCCCCGTTTGATCTTATCCCACAAAAGAGGGGAAATCCGATAGCCCACCATACGGTCAAGGACACGCCTTGCCTGTTGGGCGTTTACCAGATCCATATCGATTTCCCTTGCGTTCTTCAGGGATTCCTTCACTGCACTTTTGGTGATTTCGTTGAAGGTAATCCGATAGACCTTTTTGTCCTCGAGCTTAAGGGCAATCATCAAATGCCAGGAGATGGCCTCCCCCTCCCGGTCCGGGTCGGTTGCAAGGTATATTTTCTGCGCCTTCTTCACTTCCTTGCGCAGACCCGCCAGAAGTTCTCCTTTTCCCCGGATCGTAATATATTTCGGTTCATAGTCATGTTCTATATCGATTCCCAACTGGCTTTTGGGAAGATCGCGCACATGCCCGTTACTGGCAGCCACTTCGTAATCAGAACCCAAAAATTTTTTTATTGTCTTAACTTTTGCCGGTGATTCCACTATTACCAGATACTTTGCCATAACGCATCCCCTTTTTCACATCTTTTATTTCAGACACAAAATCCGACTCCTGCAATGCCGGCATTTTTCTTTGGTCGGTCACAGTAATGCACTATACAACACTTTTTGAACGGTTTCAAGTGCAAATTTCTTAAACTTTTTTAATAAAAGATTTTGTACCGGAGATTGCTGCCATGTTTCACAGCATCTGCGCCAAAATCCCCGCCGCCAGAAAAGGTCCTAAGGCAAACCTCTTATCCCGTCCTTTTTCTTTCCCTGGGAGACTCTGGACCAGCACCCCCGCCGCCGCTCCCGTCCAGAAAGCCCACAGGATTTTTTCCCACCCGAGAAAAAGCCCTGCGGCGGCCATCAGCTTTACATCCCCGCCTCCAACGCCTTTTCCGCCGGTGAATAAGAAAACCAGGTACAAAAGGCTGCTGACTGCAAAAAAACCCGCGGCATACTCATACCACCGGCCGGGCCGGCATAATGCCTGAAGCAGGCCCACTGCTCCGATAAACAGATTGTATCCCCTGGGAATCTCCAGTGTTTTTTGGTCAATGATCCCCACTGCCAGTAAAGCAGAGGCACACAGGCAGGAAAATATCCCTCCCGCCTGCCCCTCCTTCCCGGCAGCCGCGCCCGTATAAACCGTATAAATAAGCGCGTTCACTGCCGGCAGCCAAAAAAGCCGGCCCGGCTTTTGACAGCCTCTTTTTTGAAGACTGTGGGAAACGCATTTTTCCAGAATGCTTCCTGCCACAAGCCCCAATGCAAGTATGCCCGGAAGTCTATGCGTCCACAATCTCATACTGCATCCACTCATATTTCAGCAAAGTTCCCTCCGTAATCTGCGGCGGCAAAAGCGCCCTTGCCACAAGCTTCAAGTCCTGACTCTCCTCATCGGTTCTCTTCAGGTTTGCATAATCGCCGTCTATGCTGACCACCTGGTAATAAAAGGTATTCATATTTCTTTCTCTCCTTTTTCGGTTTTATGTCTGTCATTATATCGGTTCTGATCCTCTTCTGCAAATAAATCCGTCTGACCGCACCTGAAAAAATAACTCCCCCCTGCCTGCGCGGCCTTTCCCTCCATGCACAATCCGATCAGTTCTGTCAAAAGCCGGGGAAGCTCCATGGGAACTCCCGCCCCGTGGATTTTCGCCAAAATCTCATCCGCAGACCTGGGGTGGTAATCCAGGAAGTCCAGGATTTTCCTTTCTTCCAAAGAGCTTTTTCCTGCCTGCGCAGACCCCAGAGCCTTCCGGTTTCCCAACAATTTCAATTCCGCCAGAATATCCCCCGGTGCCAGGGCGATCCCGGCTCCCTGACGGATTAAGAGATTACAGCCGTCGCTCAACCGGTCGGTAAGACGCCCCGGAACCGCATAGACATTTTTCCCCTGCTCAAGAGCCATATCCACCGTAATCAGAGTACCGCTTTTCTGCCTTGCCTCCACCACAAGAACCAAGTCGGCCAGCCCGGCAACAATCCGGTTTCTCTCCGGGAACTGCCCCTTTACCGGTGGCGTCCCCGGCGGAAATACCGACAAAATTCCGCCTCCTTTTTCCACTATCTCCTGATAGAGCTTTCTGTTGGATGCCGGATAGCAAACATCCGCTCCGCACCCTAATACCGCATAGGTCCTGCCTCCCTGTTCAAGAGCCGCCTGCTGCCCTAAGCCGTCAATCCCCCTTGCCATTCCGCTGATTACGGCCACTCCCGCTTTTGCCAGCTCTCCGCCAAAGGCCCGGGCCATATACCTTCCGTATTCAGAGCATTCTCTCGCCCCTATAATGGCTGCGGCGGGGCGCTTATTTTCCGGAAGCTTTCCCAGGCAATAAAGGCCGTAAGGAGGATGAGGCAGCTTTTTCAGACGCTCCGGATAGTCCGGATCCTCCACGGTACAGAAACAAAGCTTTTTATCCAGCATTTGTTCATAGGCCCCTTTTGCATCAAAGGTTTTGTTAAACTCCAGAACTCTCTCCACCGCCCTTTGCCCCAAAACCCTTTTGAGTCCATTCCCGGCCAGACAGACCTCTTTCGCGCTGCCAAAAACCGAAAGAAGCTTCTCTATGGTCCTGTCTCCCACACCGGGCAGTTGATGAAGCCAGAATTGATATACCTTCTCCTCCAACGATCTGTCCCCCTTTTTCTTATTGCTCCAGCTTATCTCCCATCCGGTAAACCGCAGCTTCCGCCAGGTGGCTGCATAAAATCTGCCCGCTGCCCTCGATGTCTGCAATGGTACGCGCTACCTTAAGCAGTCTATGACAGGCCCTCACACTTAAATCCATCCGCTGAAACATTTTTTCCATCAATTTCTGCTCTTTTTCCTCCAGTCCGCAATACCGCTCCAAATCCCCTGCTCCCAGATCGGAGTTAAAACGCAGTCTTGTCCCCTGATACCTCTCCTCCTGTCTCTGGCGGGCTCTCGCCACCTTTTGGCGCATCCGGGCGCTTGTCTCCCCCTGTCTTTTCCGGAGCTGAAAAAACTCCGGCCTTTGGGCTTCAATGCACAGGTCGATTCTGTCAAGAATAGGGCCTGAAATATGACTTAAGTAATTATGTCTCTCGAAGGGGGTACAGCGACATCTGTTCCTGTCCGGATAATAACCGCAGGGACAGGGGTTTAAGGCTCCTACCAGCATCACATCCGCCGGATAGGTGACACAGCCGCTGCTGCGGGCAATCTGTATCTCCCTGTTCTCTAAAGGCTGCCTGAGCAAATCCAGGGTCTGACGCTTAAACTCCGGCATCTCGTCCAGAAACAGGACGCCCCGGTGGGCCAGGCTGACAATCCCGGGCCTTGGAATCTGCCCTCCGCCCGAAAGGGCCTGGGCGGAAACGGTGTGGTGAGGGCTTAGAAAAGGCCGCCTTGTGACAAGGCATTCCCCGGCCCCCAGCCTTCCTGCTATGCTGTAAAGAGCAGACACTTCCAGGCTTTCTTCCCTGCCAAGGGGTGGAAGAATCGTGGGAAGGCGCCTGGCCAACATTGTTTTTCCGCTTCCGGGAGGCCCCATGACAAGAAGGTGGTGGAATCCTGCCGCCGCAATCAAAGCCGCCCTTTTTACGCTTTCCTGTCCCGCGATCTCGGCAAAGTCCGGCCCTCCTTCTTCCTTTTGTGCGCCCCCTTCTTTCAAAAGCCGCTCTATGTCTACCTTCCTGGGCGGAAAATACCGGTTCCGTTCCTTTTCGTCCAGTTTTAAATAGTCAATCACCTGGGCCAAAGACGAAATTCCCACGGCCTCCATCCCTTCCGCCACAGCCGCCTCCCCTGCGTTTTCCTCCGGTACAAGGCACCGGGTGATTCCTGCCTTAACCGCACTTAAGGCCACGGGAAGAACGCCCTTTATCCCTTTGACCTCTCCGTTTAACCCCAGTTCCCCCAGGATGAGCATATCATCCGTACATCCTCCCGGAAGCTTTCCCAGGGCGCTCAGCACCCCTACCGCAATGGGCAGGTCAAAGCCGGTTCCTTCTTTCCTCAGATCCGCCGGCGAAAGATTCACGGAAATATGCATAGGCGGCAGGGAAATCCCCGTATTTTTCAGGGCGATTCTCACCCTCTCACCGGATTCCTTTACCTCCCTCCCAAGACTTCCTACCATAATAAAGCAGGGTAGCCCCGAAGATAAATCCACCTCCGCACAAACAAGGTGGCTTTCCACGCCGTAAACGGCTCCTGTTAATATCGAACTGAACAAATAATCCCTCCCTGCACTTTCAACTTTTTCTCCTGAATTTTCTCTGATATGGGAAATGTAATGATGTCTATTCTATCCTTGGAAAAACAACGGATGCCAGACTTCGCCAGCCTCCTTATGTTTCATAAAAGATTCTCGCTCCCTGCGAGTCAGATCATTGATTGAAAAAGACATGTCTGAGTCAGACATGTCCAGTGTACATTAAAATGCCGGAAGATTCAATTAACAGTTTCTAAAATTTGGCTAAAAACTTTTGATCAAAACCGTTTTCCCTTCAAAGGCAAAGCCATATTTCCGGATGCGGTCACCAGAAAATCCTCTGTGCTCTAAATCTGTCTGGTATCTCTGTTCTTCAATCTGTTTCAGCGCAGCATCCGCAGTCTCCTCCAGCGATTTCTCCTCTCCCGAATCCCTGACTTTGAATTCCAGGATCATGACATTGTCCGTCTCGTTCTTCGGCTCCATCACCACATCATACCTTCCGAATCCGCTCTCCCGGTTAGAGGTTATGATATAGCTCTCTGCCAGTTCCACCGCCAGCCCCAGCACAAAGCCATGATAAAACCGCTCCGGCTGCGTCTCCACAGAGGGGGTCTTCCGCTGTCAAAGTAGCTGAACGCATCTCCGGAATTTCCCTGTCAGCCACTATTGCGGCCATCTTTTTAAGCATAGTCAATATGGCGGTTTCAATCTCACTTTCTTCTATGGTCTGCGGGCAGCATCCGAATTCCTTTGTCATATTCTGAACCCCACAGCGATAGGTCTCCCCTTTCCTCCCCTTAGCCCTGACTCTTTTGACCCGCGATATGATGCGGTTACAGCCAGCGCAACGAACCATTCCCATTAATGGCACGGTTTCTTCCCGCTTATAGGAAGGTACAGAAGGTCATAGCGCTCTTTTGTCATGACAAAATCCGGCACCCATCTGTCGGCTATGGCCACATACTAGCTGCTGCCTGCCACTTTGAAGATACCTGAAATCTGGCTGTTGAACGAGGCGGATGAGGCGTCGTCCACATGGGGATTCCCCTGGATGCGGTATCCTGTCATCCCGTCATGGGACACGGCCGCCTCGCTAGGGTTGGGGATGCAGCCCATCATACCGCTGGTGATATACCGGCATGGTCCCGGTGGCATGGCAGCAGCGGAAAGACAAATCCTGAAAGCAGGGCATCTTAATCGACATGGATACGGAAAAAGAAAAAAGCATTGGAAAATAAGAAAAAAGCGATTCGGCTTCCTTGCTTTACTGGGAAATGGAATACGACGAAAAGTAACAGGAAAACCAGGCGGTCAAACCTTTGCAATCTTTTATCCTTCAACACACGAATTCCAAAACCTTATCAACATCAAGAGTATAAACCTCATATGATTGATGCTCTGCGCCAAAGACCCTGACAAGCCAATCCATCACGTACTGATTCACCTTATCCCACTCATAGTACATCCTCTCCGGCTTTCCATACACGTCCACGCAATGCCTCAGAGTGCACCTAAGCAAGTCCGAACCGAAGCCCATCCTCTGGCAGTCCTTCACAGTATTCCACCTTATTATCGACATATAACTGCCGCCACAGAACACCTCACACGAAGACACTTGTACTCCCTCATTAAGAAGCACACCCTTCACAGTATCCCAATTTACTGAAAACGAAATATCAACCTTCGACATAAAACCTCCAATCACAACAACTTTCCAAGCAAATTATAAGCCGCAGCGCGTATGACATACGCGCCAAAATTATCAGGACTTTCAGGAAAGCTTCCCCATTTTAATGGAAATTACACCGATGCCATTCTCATAAAACCACGCGAGATTACACTGCCCATCTCTGTCCCCATGTTCCGCAAAGCCGCTGCTTTCTTAAAGCAAAATTCTGCCACATAAGCAAAGCTGCTAGCCGGTATGAGGATATACTGAATGAAATCAGGGCGCATCTGCCCCAGGCTTCGCTGCATCTGATGGCCTATTATCCGGTGAATGAGCCAGTGGGACTTAAAAGTCCCTTTATGGGAGAGGTTCGGCACCGCACCAACCGGCGCATCCAGGAGGCGAATGAGGCCGTAAAGGCACTGGCGGCGCGGGTCGGCGGAGCGTACCACGATTTCAATGCCGGGCTGACGGATGAAGTGTAAAATCAAGGGGCTGAGCCATTTTACATTTCTTTAAGTGTTGAATTCCTATCCGAAAGATACCATTCATTCCCAAGCACTCCCCGCTTCATCCAGCTTTTCACGAAGCTGTTTCTCCAGTACTATAAATGCGGGCGTGAAGCTGTCACGGATAAGCAGAAGCAGCTCATCAATCTTATCCTCATCATAGATATGCACCGAAGCATTGCGCTTCTTCAGCATCGTAAGCCACACGGCTGAATCTTCCACAAATCCCAGCTTGTAGCCAAGCTGCAAAATCTCTCTGGGCGATCCCGTATCCGCGCCCTCCGCGCCGTGTTCTCTCAACACTGCCTGCAACGCTTTCCAGGCAAGCTCGAATGTCAAGTTGAACTGCCCGATAACGCCCGTCCTGTAAATGTCGTTTTCGTTTGCAAATTCAAAATCCACGCCTTTCAAACTATTCAGACAGTTTGAAAAATTATCAAGCTTTTTCATATATTGTTATTCCGTCTCTTTCTATTTCTTTTTTCAATTCACCGGAAATACTATCGTCCAGTTTTGCTATGTCAAATGACAGAAGAGAATGGACATTTTCTTTTATATCCCAATAAAAGCCGTCGAAATCTCCGCCGCTGGCGGCAATGTCAATATCGCTTCTTTCTGTATACGTCCCTTTCGCACGGGAGCCGAAAAGTATGACGGTTTCAATCTGATGCTTATGAGCAAATGATGCGATGTCCCGCAGAACTCTGTCCGGAATATTATATTTCATATTCTCACCCCAGCCCAAATCCAATCTGTACGCCCAGTATACAGTATTTTCAGGTTTATAGCAACTACCATCTATACTGCACGTCAGTTAAATCAACTTTAAATTTACAGTATGCCCCACTCATCGCCAGGAGCTCGGAAAGCTGTATGTGTCCTCTGTCCGGGGCGGTTCCCTATGGGGACGCCCTGGCGCTGAATGTAAGCGCGGAGGATAATTCCATCTCCATGGAGCTTGCGGTCAGCGTCGCCAGATATTTTCAGGTCAGCGAGACAGAAGCCGCGCAAGCCGTGAATGAAATCCATCGAATTATTGACAGACAACCCGAAATTTTATTATCGCTGCAAAAGGGATTTTTGATATTCAGATGATTTTCTGAACCCATGAAAAAGACGGCAAAGGCCATGGGCATCAGCAATCCAGCTTCCGGCAGGAATTTCATCAAAGCCATAATCAAAAAAGAGATAGTGTCTCCGCTTTCTGCCATAAAGCTGACTCTATCTCATTTTCCAAAAATCTTTCTTTTCCGCTGCCTACCCCTGCTCAAACCTCTCCCGCAGCTTCGAAAGCGCCTTCTTCTCGATCCTGCTCACATAACTCCTTGAAATATGAAGCTTCTCCCCGATCTCCCGCTGGGTAACTTCCCTGCCTGTCGCCAGGCCGTAGCGCAAAAAAATAATCTCCCGCTCTCTCCCCGTGAGCACCTTATCTAAAAGCTTCTCCAGCTTCCTGACATTTTCGCACAGGGCCATCTGCTCTGTCACATCCTCCTCCTCATGCTCGATGATGTCCAGAAGGTTAATCTCGTTTCCCTCCTTATCCGTGCCGATTGGCTCAAATAAAGAAACCTCTCTGGAGCTTTTCTTCTTGGAGCGCAGCAGCATCAATAATTCATTGTCGATGCACCTGGAAGCATAGGTGCTGAGCTTTCCTTTTCCCGCGTCAAAAGAAGAGATGGCCTTAATCAGGCCGATGGTTCCGATGGAGATCAAATCCTCCATCTCCTCGTCCACATTCTGATATTTTTTGGCAATGTGGGCTACCAGACGCAAATTCCGCTCAATCAAAATTTCTCTTGCCTTAGCAGCCTCCTGATCGTCTCCCTCCTGCAGTACCTGTATATAATGGGCCTCCTCTGCTGCCGATAAAGGTTTCTGAAAAGTTTTCAAAAGGCGCCCCCAAAGTCATTTTTATTATTCTATGACCTTTCCCGCCCTCTAGTGCCTTTCCAAAAAAGATATTAGAAATTCTGCCATTACATAATTGCTGACGTCCACCCCGTAATCCGTCAGAGAAATCCACTCATTTCCGGCTTCGCAGTCCTTTTTGCACTGCAGCAGCCCCTTTTTGCAAAAATCCTCCACCACCCCGGGATAAACCTCATCGAGCTCTCTGCCAAAACAACGGAAAAATTCCTGCCTGCTGACGCCTTTGCTCATACGCAGCCCCAGAAACATGAACTCTTCCATCTGTTCTTCTATACGCAACACCTGTTTTTCTTCTTTTATCTCTCTGTCCTGACTGGGGGACTTTAAATCCTCCAGATAAAAGCGCTCATAGGCCTTTCTGTCCGCAGTATTTCGAAACCTCGTATTACCAATCAGAGAAGCCGCCCCGATTCCGAAGCCCACATAGTTTTCCCGCCGCCAGTAAGAAATATTATGCCTGCACTCATACCCCGGCATTGCGTAGTTGGATATTTCATACCGCCGGTATCCGCTGGCAGATAAAATATCATTCGTTATCCTATACATTTCCCTGTCAGTATCTTCATCCGGCAGTTCAGGGGGATTCTCAAAAAAAGGCGTCCCCTCCTCTATGATCAGGCTATATGCAGAAATATGCTTGGGCGCAGGCGTCAGAGCCGCCACTCTTTCCAGGCTCCTTTGCCAGGAGGTGCAGGTCTGCCCGGGAATGCCGCTCATCAAATCAATATTCAGGTTTTCAAATCCCGCCTGGGCAGCCGACTCATAGGAGCGCCCAAAATCCTCCCGGCTATGAATCCTTCCAAGGGCCAGAAGCTCCTCGTTCTCTGTGGACTGCAGGCCGATGCTGAGCCTGTTCACCCCTCCCCTTTTATATGCCCTAAGCTTATCCCCCGTAAGTGTGCCCGGGTTCACCTCCATGGAAATCTCACATTCCTTCCGAATCCGATACTGCCGGTAAAGGGTATCCAGGATCCGCTCAATCCAGGATCCCGGAAAAACGGAAGGCGTTCCTCCTCCCAGATAAACGGTCTGCACCTCATAGTCGGAATAACGCCTGCTTTCTGTTTCGATTTCCCTGCACAGTGCCCTGAGGTACCGCTCCTGCTCCTGCTTAGTGGCAGATGCGGACAGGAAATCACAATAGAGACATTTTCTGATGCAAAAGGGGATGTGAATATAAATGCCCAGTTTCTTTTTCGCCTCTTTTTTCATAACCGGCTCTGCCCTTAATCGTCGTCCAGCTTCAGCACTGACATGAAGGCTTTTTGAGGAATTTCCACACTGCCGATCTGACGCATCCGCTTTTTGCCTTCCTTCTGTTTCTCCAGAAGCTTCTTTTTTCGGGTAATATCTCCGCCATAGCACTTGGCAAGCACATCCTTGCGCATGGCTTTTACGGTTTCTCTGGCTATAATCTTGCCTCCCACCGCAGCCTGAATCGGGATTTCAAACAAATGCCTTGGAATTTCCTCTTTCAGCTTCTCGCACATCCTCCGTCCTCTGTCATAGGCGCTGTCCTTATGGACAATAAAGGAAAGGGCGTCTACCTCCTCCCTGTTGATCAGAATATCCAGCTTCACCAGCTCGGAGAGCTCGTACCCCTTCAACTCATAGTCAAAAGACGCATAGCCCCTGGAGCGGGACTTTAAGGCGTCGAAGAAATCGTAAATGATCTCATTTAGGGGCAGCTCGTATTTGAGCAGCGCCCTGGTGCCCTCGATATATTCCATCCCCAGATACTTTCCCCGCCTGGTCTGGCACAGCTCCATAATCGGCCCGATAAATTCCGTGGTCACCATGATCTCGGCGGAAACTACCGGCTCCTCCATATATTCGATCTGAGACGGGTCCGGCAGATTGGAGGGATTGGTCAGCTCAATCACTTCTCCGTCCGTCCGGTGAACCTTGTAAATAACGCCGGGAGCAGTGGTCACCAGGTCAAGATTGTACTCTCTCTCCAAACGCTCCTGAATGATCTCCAGATGAAGCAGGCCCAGAAAACCACAGCGGAATCCAAACCCCAGGGCAATGGAGGTTTCCGGCTCATAGCGCAGGGAAGCGTCGTTCAGCTGCAGTTTTTCCAGCGCATCCCTCAGATCCGGGTACTTCGCCCCGTCCGCCGGATACACGCCGCAGTATACCATGGAATTCACCTTTTTATAGCCGGGAAGGGGCTCGGCGCAGGGGCGGTCCACATCTGTCACCGTATCCCCCACCGCTGTATCCTTCACATTTTTGATGGAGGCGGTAATATACCCCACCATGCCGGCTGAAAGCTCCTCACAGGGAATAAACTGCCCGGCTCCGAAATACCCTACTTCCACCACATCCGCCTTTGCCCCCGTTGCCATCATCCGGATGTTTGTCCCCTTCTTCACCTTTCCTTCCATAATCCGGCAAAAAACGATTACCCCCTTATAAGAATCATAGAGGGAATCAAAAATGAGGGCCTTAAGAGGCGCGTCGCTGCTGCCCCCGGGGGCGGGAATTCTGTCCACAATGGCCTCCAAAACCTCCTCGATGCCGATTCCGTTTTTGGCGGAAATCAGCGGGGCGTCCTGGGCCTCAATACCGATCACGTCCTCAATCTCATTCTTGACCCGCTCCGGCTCCGCGCTGGGCAGATCAATCTTATTGATCACCGGAAACACCTCCAGGTCATGATCCAGAGCCAGATACACATTGGCCAGAGTCTGGGCCTCAATCCCCTGGGCGGCATCCACCACCAGAATTGCTCCGTCACAGGCCGCCAGGCTTCTGCTGACCTCATAATTGAAATCCACATGTCCGGGCGTGTCAATCAGATTAAAGACGTATTCCTCCCCGTCTTTTGCTCTGTATATGGTGCGGACGCTCTGGGCCTTGATGGTAATCCCCCGCTCCCTTTCCAGTTCCATATTATCAAGCACCTGATCCTGCATTTCCCTGCTGGTCAAAAGCCCTGTTTTTTCGATGATTCTGTCTGCCAGGGTGCTTTTTCCATGGTCAATATGTGCTACAATACAAAAATTCCTGATCTTACTTTGGTCTATACCTGCCATATATCTACCGTACCTTTCTGCTGCCTGTACTTTTTCGTATACTATAGCATAACTTTCAGCCAAGTACAATGGCAAGGATGTGGGCTAAGGGATCACAGGCGTTCATAATTTCTTCCACGGTATTATTCTGGGCTCCCATTTCAATCAAAAGGCTCCTGGGCCTCAGATGCATATTGTAGCGGTAGGCTTTCAGATAAATCTTTCTTGCGATTCCGGGATAGTATTCATTGGCAGCTACCTGAACCTGAAAGGAAAACGCCAGATTTTCCTGTATGTAGGGGTTTTCCAGATAGGAAATGTCGCCGCTTTTACGGCCGAAGCTGAGCCCGTTAAAAAACATAAACCTGGCCGTGGGCCGTCCCTGCAGATCCATCACCAGCTTCCGGTCCCCTGCCACCGCATCCCTGTGAAGGTCGATCACCACCTCTATGGTGGGATTATCCTGCAATACCTGCTCGATCACGGGCAGCGATTCGTTATAGGCCTCGTCCCGGACATCATCAAAGCGCTCCGTGTAATGCAGAACCCGGAACCCATAGTTCTCCTCCAGCAGCTTTGCGAGCTTATCTCCCGCCCCTACAATGGTGGTAGACTCATCTCCCGGCACGGAATCAATAAAAGCCTCGCTTCCATGGGTGTGGTAAATCAATATCTGAGGCCCCTGGGCCTGTTGATCTACCGACAAATCCTGATACAGAAGCCGGTTTAAATCAGCATATTCCTCCTTGAGCCGGGTGGAATTATCCACCGCATAAAAATTTGACAAAAGAGCCTCATAATCCCATTTTTCCGACCAGTCATAGGTATAGGAAGGATACTCTGAAGGGGTAAACACAGCCTCTAAGGCTCCGCTGTCGTCTTCCTCCGAAGCCGGGATGTTTTCGATATTTTCCGTGCCCTCCCCGGCAGGCGTCTCATTATGTACGCTGTTTTCTTTTTCCATCTCCTCAAAAAGGCTGTTGTCGATATGGAGCGCATCCTCTCCGTAATCCAGCTTCGTCTCGTCAATATCCTTAAAATCCTCGTCCGCCCCCTCCTTTTGCCCAATGAGCCGGGCCATCACGGCATCCTCCCGCTGCCTGTCAGCCTCCGGGTAAAGAGCCGTGTATTCCAGCAACGGAAAATTCCTTCGGATCAGCCGTTCCGCAAGCTTCCCGTTATCCTCCTTTTCCTCCCGGTTTTCAAGGTATCTTGGGATCTGGAAAAATTTCTGTTCCATGGCATGGCTCAAAAACACACCGATTTGACGCTTCCATCCCAAAGAGTCCTCCTCCTCCCGGCTCCCGTTTTTGGTAAAGCTGTACAGACAGCTCAGGATACAGGCCAGCAGCAGTGCAAGAATCATACTTTTTTTTATTTTTCTTTTTCCGCTATTCCCTGTCACTTCCTGCCTCCTATAAGCCCTATGGGACAGTATATGCTTATCCAAGGCCGGAAATACGTGGGGAAATGCTGCAGGCTATTTCCCTTCAAAGGTATCATTGATGGCATTACAGATAATGTGGCTGATCTGCTTGATCTCATAGTCCACATCCTTGCCCGTCACATACATATTATAGAGTTCTCCCAGACCGGCCAAAAGCTCATCCTGTATATCCAGAGGCTC
>CAJTVL010000008.1 GCA_910579425.1 uncultured Lachnospiraceae bacterium
GTGCGCACACTATTATTTGGGACATTTGGGAAAGGATGCAATTAAAGGGATAGTGACTGTAGGAAAAGTACAGTATGAGAACTTAGTCCCTGATTGGGAACAGGAATTTGATGCTGATTATATAGGAGCGTTGTTGACAATTCCGATACTAATGGAACGAAAGATGGATATTCAGATCATTTTGGGTGGCATATATGTTGCCATGTGGATATTAAGTATCATTGAGAGTTTGCAGATTAAAAGAGGACAAGGAGAAACAACGCATCCACCGGCAAAGGACAGGCTTTTGCGGATAAAGACGAAACTGCAGAAAATTATGCAGAACGATTTGCGTGTACTGGAAATTTATGATGTATTATTTTCTGGTTTGTGGGAACGGTTTTCTATAATTGCAAAGGATGTTGAAGGCAGAATTTTAGCTGGACGACCTGCCGCAGAGGTTACATATGAACAAATAAAAAGGGTTATTTATGACGAAGCAGAAATTTAAGAATTTTTATTTGTTCAAATTGTGTGTTCGCTACACAGATGTTGTGGGAATGAGTCTTTTTGTGTAAAACTGCGAAAGATTGTGGAAGACAGTAAATTGGGTGTCGTAATCCGATTGTCAAAAGTTTCTGTAGGTAAGTAATAAGGATTATCTGCAGATATTGGATGTGCTTGACATAGTGGAAAAGTCATTGGTTATTGATAAACATCAATATTAATTATTGCGGGTCACAACAAAAAGAAAAGAGCTATATTAGGTTGCAGAGGGAGAAATAAAGATTAAATAGTATGAATGAAGACAATAGGATTTTGTATAATGTTGGCAATTATAAATATACCGTTTCCGATGTGAGTAAAATTTATCATAATTGTAAAGCAAATATAGATAACTGCGATACGAATAACCTCCAAATTTTGTATGATTTATTTCAAATCAAGCAAAAGAACAAGTTTCAGTTATCCTTAAGCGAAATAACTACATATTTTTCTGAAATGATTGCTGTAATTGCTAAATCTGGTAATATAGAAAATATCAAAACAGAAGTAAGAAAATGCAGAAGGAAATTCTATTATTGGGGAGATTTGCCAACATATATTTATTTTATTAATGAGAAACTTGATTACTATAACACTAACAGAATATTAAGGGCTGATATTGAAATTACTAAAGATTTTTATGACAGCTGGATAGAATATGCATGTTATATAATTCTTATAGATAAAAGAGACTGTGCAGATGATTGGATTGAGGATGATAAATTGTATCGGCACAAATTAGATTGGGAATATAGCGAGGCGTTAAAACATTTTTCCGATAATTATAAAATCGACTGTGATCTCAAAATAAGTGTAGATTGCATATTTCATAATATCTATGGCAGGATATTGAAATATGGATCATTATCTTTCTACAATCAAATATATAAAGAATTATACAAGGCATTTGATAAGATAGAACAGCGGATTCGAATAAATAATGGAGAAAATACAGAGCTTCCAACGCTTCTGATATATTCTATTAGGGCATTGTCGGAAGATAAGGCGGAAGCAGAAACGGATGTATATGATAAAGCATATATGCCTAATGTGCATGATTTTCAGCAAATATTGATAGACACAAAATACGCTATCAGATTGTTAGATGTTGATAATGAGTATGATTTAGGTTTTTTGCTTCCGAATGATGATAGTGCTTATTTGGTACGTATTATGAATTATTCCTCCGTGTATGACATACATCAGTATGTTCCGGATGGAATGCTATTTCTAATTCAGAAAATCATAGATGCATATAGTGAAAGGCTTGAAAAGTACTATAACTGTAATTGCAAAAAGTTGTATGACATAATTAGTCGGCTTGTTAAAAATGCGCAACGTGATTTTGAGGCAGGTAGAATTTCTAAAATACCATTTAAGTCTGTCAGAAATGATGAATGCTCTATTCTTGATTTGATGGCCGTCAATGATACTCTCAATGATGAGTATTATATACCAACACAGTGGAACAAAGTTTATAGCGATTCTGAATGGATTATTAAAAAGAATGATGCATATTATGTTATTCCTCCAATCATATCTATGCTTGGCGTATATGATAAGATTGGCAAGGCATTAAACTGGGCTGATTTTGGACCCCAAATTGAAACAGCAGTACTAGATTTATTTAAGAATATTAATGGATTGAAGGAATACAGTGGAAAATATTTATTCGATAATCGAGTGTGTGAGTGTGATGCTATTATAATGGGTACAAAATATGCACTTATTATTGAGTGTAAGAGAAAAGGCATATCCAGAGTTGCACGTGGAGGATCTGAAGCAAATATTGTTCAAGATATCGCCGAGACATATTTCTCAAGCCAAGCGCAGGCGTATCGAATGCAACGAGCCATAGAGTCGCTTGGTAGACAGGTGGATTTTTATCCGTCGGAATGTGATATTAGCACAAAGGAAGCTCTAAATGTCAAGTATTGTAAATGTAAAAAAACAGCGCGCTTTACGAATGTAAAGCATTTTATCAGAATTAGCTGCACAGGTGGTAGTTTTTGGATTGCTAGTGATGGAGGTATTGCGGATCACATTGAGAGACATATTATGGATTATAATGTTAAAGGTAAGAAAAGCAAAGCATATATAGATGAGTTCATGTCGGAGCGAGCTAAGCTGTTGAATTTGCAATGCAATGAAAAAAATGAAAGATGTATCAGGTTAAATAAACTATTCCTGTCGTTTGACAAGTTATATGACATAGTGATGACCTTATTGAAGGTTAATAGAGATGGAGATGAGCTACTTGATAGTATTTGGAAGCTGACAAGAATTAATAGTAAGAAGGGTGATTCTAATAATCATTTGAGGATGTTTTTTAATTTGGACAAACATTAAGTAGTGTACAAAATATTTAACCTTGCTACATCTATGAAATAAATATGTATTTGTTTCATAGATTGGGGAGATCTCATATGTTATGCGAGAAAAAGAGGTGGATATTTCGCATTTTCTTCTTTACTTATAACACAAAAACGGAACGAATTACGTAGATAGATAAAGCCGCTTAATTTCTGAAAAGTGTAAAACAAGAACAAATAAATACTTATCCGTCTCCATAATAATAGTATTTTATGATAGAAATATCGGTTTTTGGTTCGATTTTTGAAATTTAGCGTGACAAGTCCTCCTTTTTATGGTATTATATAGACGTAAGTTACGTATATATAACATGGAGGCAGATGAAATGGCTATCCCAGATAAGATAAAAGTACATAAGCCTGATATAAACCGATATGGAGCAACAGAAATAAGATGCATTAAGAACCATTTTTATGTTTACGAGATTTCTTCAAAATGGGATGCGCAGAAGCACAGGCCCAAAAAAGTTACCGGAAAATGTATTGGAAAGATTACGGAAAAAGACGGATTTATCCCAAACGCAAACCATTTCAGAATGTACGAAACCATAAGCCCGGTCATACGTACTTATGGTGTGTTTGAAATGTTTGAGCAGCTTGGAAAGGGTGTCTCAGACAGGTTAAAGGAAGTATTCCCTGACATTTACAGGGAGGTCAAGACAGTTGCCCTGCTGAGGCTGGTATATGGCTGCACCCCCAGGCTGATGAAGCGCTGTTTTGAGGATTCTTATCTTGTAGACCTTTATCCGGATATCGGGACCTGCGATAAAACAGTCCGCAACCTGGTGTCCATGCTTGGCACAGACCGGGAGGCGGAGATGGGGCGTTACATGAAGATGTTTGTTTCGGACCAGTCAACGGTACTGATAGACGGGACTTCACTTTTCACAAGGAATTCAGATTCTTATGCAAGGAAAGGGTATAACCCTGAGCACAGCCAGGAAAAACAGATAAGGCTGCTGTATTTGTTCGATTCGGGAAGCCATGCGCCGGTCTTCTACCGGATGGTGCCGGGAAACATAGCCGACAAAGCCGCAATGGCAGACACGATAAAGCTCTCCGGGATAAAAAGCTGCACGGTCATAGGTGACAAGGGATTTTACTCAAAGAAAAATGTCTCCTTCCTCATGGAAAAGAAATTAAACTATATCCTCCCTCTGCAGAGGAACACAAAGCTGATCAGGGAGGAATTTGAGACAGCCCCGGACATGGAACGCTGGGACGGGCAGTTTGTCTTTAAGGGGAGGGTGGTCTGGCACCACAAAGAACCCTGCGGGAATGCAGGGAATTATCTGTATATATTCCGTGATGATGCCAAAAAGGCGAAAGAAGAATTAAAGACGGCCCAGCGGATAGAGGATTCCCAGGGCGGGGGCGGCGCAGATATGTTTTCGGACAGGCGCAAGGGAATCTTTGCCTTTGTCAGCAACAGGGATGAGGAAGCGAAAAAAATCTATCTGGCGTACAAGGAAAGGTGGGACATTGAGCAGTGCTTTGACTACCTGAAGAACTCAGTGGATATCGGGGTGTCATCCCAGCGGAGCAATGAAAGCATGCTGGGATGGACATTCATAAACCATGTAAGCCTTTTGTATTTCTATTCCCTCGTATTAGCAATCAGGAAAAGCGGGATGGACAGTGAATGGACCCCGAATGAGATCATAATGATAGCCAAAAATATATATAAGATTTATACAGCAGGTGTATTGAATAAGGACAAATACATCATTTCAGAGGTACCCAAAAAGGATGAGGAACTGTTCAATGCCTTGGGAGTAGACCTATTACGTAATTAGTTCCGTTTTTGTGTTATAATCCCACTTCATAAACCGAAGTCAGTCAGCGGTACAGAGAAACCGGCGTGATCTAAGCCACGCCGGTTTCTCCGGAAAGTTCCTATGCTTATGGGCTTCCGCATAATGCGAACACTGTTTTTATAACGTTATCTTCCTTTTTTGGTTTAGTTCAATGTACTCTCAACCTGGCAAAATCTCTTTCCATTTTTATTCATCACTATCTACGATACTTTTTACCCAATTAAAAATATTGCTGGAAAGTTCCAATGCCTCTTTCGCATGCCTTTCTTCCAGAAATAATTCATTTGGATACCTAACTGAAACGCCATAGGGTGTCAATGCATCGGCATAATCATAGTACCTATCTTCGATATACACCTTATTTTTTATCTGGTTTAAAAGAAAAGAAAGATCATGAAGCTTCGGCATCCTGCCCTCAGTACCATAATACACGATTAATGCTTTGATTGCCTTTTCTGCCGCTTGTTGACAGTGATAACAGATTATCTCCAATGGCTTTGGATGATAAGTCGCATCTAAATGTCTGGCTACTCCTAAATCCATAGCGGCCATATTATACCACTCTCTGGTTTCCTGCGTCATACAATAGCACCCCCTTTCGATATACCTCATTCTCTACAGAAGGTATTTCTTTTCTTTCCTCAAAACGGCTTTTTGTTCCTAAAAGAATATCTACCGGATGTTGTTTTATTTTACGAATCGCTTTATATGCCCTTGCTGTCTCTGCCGGAATATCTGTTATATCATCCTGGACTACAATGTAAAAATCCAGATCGCTTTCACTGGTATATGTGTTATTGGCAAAGGAGCCAAATAAATATACCTGTATGGGTAAAAGCTGTTCTACAAAACATTCTTTCAACTTCTCGATTTCATTCATGTATATTACCACCACCTTTAACTTTCCCGTCTTTTAAGCACTGTTTACTTTTACCCCCAAAACTTCCCTTCTGAATTTATTATACCCTCAATATTTCTACTTCACAACCGAATAGTTACAAAGAGCAATGCCTATATGGGATCAGGAATTATTGCTCCATGCTCATGAAGTATATTTCTCAGAGATTCAGAAACCTCTGTTCCGGTGAAATCGCATCCTGTCAGTATGATTCCTGGGAGCCAGGAAAACTGCTTTGAAATTTTTCCGGTTTCGGGATTGACTTTAATCAGTTTTTCGCCGCTTGTTGAGCAATAGGCATTGCCGCTTAACCCCATGGCTGCATGGTACAAATTTAAGCATTCCCCATCCTGATCGCGTGGGGCAAATACAAATATCTTTTTCCATTGTCCATCCTTCTCTTTATAGTAGACGTATACCCGGCTATAATCTTCCAAAGTAGTAAGACATAGATCGTTCTGCATTACAAAAGTAGAATCACTTATGATGTTTTTGACATACAGCCCATAGTCTTCGACATAGAAGAATACCCTTGTACTTTCTTCGGGTGACGATCCAAAGGAAGAATATTTTTGCCGCAGTTCTGCAGAGGGATGGAGGAACAGGCCATGCGCTGTGATAATGTCCTTGTCTTTAAGAGGGTCTCTGACAAAGAACTCAATATCTTTCTCCAAAAGCAAATTTACAGACTCCTCTTCTGAGATATACAAAACAGGGGATGATTTACTTTCTTCATAGATCCCTTCAGAATTTACAGTGTAAACCCGGTACATAGGCATACGGCAGGTAATTATCCATTGGAGCAAAAGATATACGGTTCCATTTTTTACTTTAAAGTCAAAAAAGGTTTCGCCGGCATCTGCATGCCAGATTTCTGTCTGCTGTCCGGAATCTAAATCCAGTGCAGTCAGCTTCTTGTCAAAGGCTATATAGAGTATATGGTTCTCTTCCAATACCGCGCAGTAATTAAGCTGGCTTTTGAACGCTACATTAATTCTTTCGTGCTTTCCGGAGACCAGGTCATATAACAGTATTTGTTCATAGTCTGTCCCATGCAATACGATGAAAAATTTATTCGATTGCCTGAGATAGGTACAGACCTCTACCGCTGATTCCGGCTCAACATCGTAAAAGGTGGAGAGGAGTTTATCAGAAGTCTCGTCAATGGTGAGAATGCAGTTATTACTATATTCCACCAGTATATGCCCATTGGCATCGGAATGGATATTCTTGATATCCAGTTCGACGGTTGGAAATGTATTTTCAGTAATGGTATCGGATTCAAGATCCCATTCATGTAGATTTCCATTTTCAGCAATGACGTATACATCCTTGCCAATAACGTGGATTGCCAGACATTGTACCAGCAGAAGATTGCGATGGATAGTCGTCTTACCCTTATCAATATCGTATATTTTTATAGTATCATCCCAATAGACGCTTGCCCTGCCGCCTTCGATGTCAAGAAATTCTCCCCGCTCCGGTATTATTTCTTCTGTGAGTTTGTCCAAAATACTTGTTTTTCCATTCTCCAAATGGAGGATAACCAGTTGCCTGTCTGTGTATATCAGGCATTTAGTCTGGCTGTCATCAAATGCGCATATAGGTTCGTTTGCCTGTGTGTCATGGGGCCGGCGAGTTTCATACTGATAAATAAGATTTATTCTGTCCGTATCCATATCAAGGCGGAAGAATACCCATTCGCTGGGGCGGTACGCTTTTTTAGCATAAATCTCTTCCGTGAGTTTTACATGGAGAATGATGTGGTTTTCCTGAGGCATAACGATATGGCAGATACGGCCTTTTCCCGTATAAACATAAGTGTAACACAGTCTGCCATCATCGGAAGAAAAGACCCGGACAGTATTCCCACCCCACACGCCGCAGATATACGTGCCAAAGGGAGAAAATCTCATATCATCAATAACCCGTTCCTCCTGCGGCTCTGTCAGCAGCAGTTTTTCTTTATCTCCACGGGTGTATTCAATATATGTTCTTCTTCCCTCTTCTGTATCGTCATAAAAGCGGGTGAGAAATTCCGGTATGGGCCCCACAGAGATCTTGGTATCGGGATTAAATCCTTCCTGCGAGATAGAATTGCCTACAATAAAAGAAGAAATCATCCTGCGCGTTGCCCTGTCCCACAGGCAGACCTGATCATCGTCTCCCAGTGTCAGAACTCTGTCAGGATTGCTGTGGGGGATAACAAAATCCGTATATCTTCCGATATGTCCTTCAAAAAGAAAGGTCTGGTTTGTGACTTTGCAGTTACGGAAGGAAGCGGCAATATGGGAATCTCCAATACCAACAGAGCAGATCGTCTCATAAAAACGGCAATTTCTCAGATCGAGCCCATCGAAACATTCTCCGGCAACCGTTTTTCGTACTTTCTTTATAATTTCTACAATATTGCTGATCAGATATTTGGGGTCAACCGGGGAGTATCTGTACAGATTAAGGAGCTGGCGCAGAGTGGTTTGCTCTTTGACAGTAACTTCTGGCATATGCCAGTGGTTTTCCGTGTCCAAAATCGGGATATTTCTGTGTTCTCCAAGAATCTCTCCTATAAAGCTTCTGATCGTTTCACCGGGGATCTCATAAAAAACAGGTTCCAGACAATACCGGATTTTGTCCGCTATTCCATCACTGTTATTTAGAGTAAAGTGCTGATTATGGAAGTTTTTTTCATAATTGTATAAAGCAAGCGCCTCACGAATACGCTGAATAATATAATATGACGCAAAATAATCCCTTATATGATGGTGTACAAACGAGTATCCGCTGATGCCATTCCGATTCATGATGCCAAGAATATTTACGATAATGTCCAAATATCGGTCTGATGAAACGTGGCATAATTGCTCTTTCAAATTAGCAAGTGATTCTGTTTCGGACTCATATTCGGGAAAGGCAGGAACAGTCAGGGCATGCTCCTGAAGGATTGCGTCATCAAATGCTTTTTTGATCTCCCTTAACAGATCGGTTTTTGAAAGCTGGAAGACACCGTTGCCATTCATATAGTAACCAATCGTCGGAAGAATAAAATCCATTGTGAACATCAGCATTTTTTTCAATAAGGCATCGTCAGCATAACTTCGTTTCATTTTCCCTTTTTCGGAGTAAAACGGGGTGCCTCTGTGGAAAAAATGGTAAAGTATCTCCCCTCTGGTCAGAGGCTTGATCTTTTCTGCTTTATTCCTGCATGCAAACATACATAAAAATAAAGGGATTCTCAGACAGTCCAGGAGCTCTGTATGCGCCTCAATCCATGTAATGTCCGTATCCGTATAGAGGGAATAGGCAAGATAATCCCTGATATTTTTGGTTTTAAGTCCCTGTAGGGCAATATGACTGAAGCCATCCGGAAGATAATTTTCGGTCATCCGTCTCGTTGTCAGGATAATACGGACATTTGATGAGCGGGCAAGCTGCTCTATTTCATTGCGCAGAAGTTCCCTGACAGACTGCCCTGACGCCGCCCCGTCTGCCTGCATCGTATTGATCTCGTTAAAACCATCCAGCAAAAGCAGGTATTGCGGGGGTTCAGTATCTTTGAGAAATTCCTTTTCAATACCCATAAGCTGCTCCGGTGTATAGGACTCAAATTCCTTATCATCAATAAGGGATTGGATGTATCTTGTGATAAAGTTGGTTTTTCCATACTTTGATGAATACCATTCCCCAATGACGCTTGGGCATCTGTTTAACTCAATGTAAATGGGAATCGGTCCGGGTATTTGCTCCCTGTCTTTTAGAAGGGCAGACATCTGATGCGCCAGAAAAGTAGTCTTTCCTATTCCGCCCTCTCCCATTAAGACCAGATGTTCCTGCCCATGTTCCTGGAAAATTTCCTGAACCGGCGCTACCTTTCCTTCTCTGTTGATGGCAAGTGGCTCGTAATAGACATCTCTGTAAATGCCGTCAGGGAAAAGGCTTTCAAATATTTTGAGCCCGCCAAATTTGTTATTTCCGGAACAAAGTATCTCATAATACTTCCGGCTTGCCCGCCAGATTTGACTGCGGGTATCCGGCGATGCTTCCGGTGTATGGATACAGAACGGAGCAAACCATTTTTCCGCGATTCCGTGATTTTCGGCACGGATGATTAATTGGTTACCGTCAATGATTTCAATAGGAAAGCCGTATCCGATGTAGCGGCGCTTAAAAGCGTTCCATTTTTCTATTTCCGGCTTTGTCAACTGCCTGGGCAGACATAAATACCACGAATGAATATTTGAGTTTTTATTAAGGGCGGTTTCAAAAGAACTGCGAACCTGCTTCCACTGTATTTCTTTCAGGGGCTCCCGGAAGTATTTACATTGGTAGATATCTATTCCGTCAGGATGGGAAACAAGCACGTCTATGCCATCGTCTCCCGGATTACCGGCAATTTGATGCACTTCCCGGCAGGGATTTTCCAGATCCATCAATTCCGCACAAAATATCTCAAAGCGCTCTCTTGCCCCGACCACTCCTCCATTGTGCCTCTCAAAATTTGTCCAACTTTCAACTGTACCCATTTCCAGACCGCCTTATTGGTAAAAATTGACTGTTAACCCTGTAGAAGCTTTTAAGCATCAGTGAATCTTTTTTTGTTTCTGCTTCAAACCATTCCTGGATCTGTTCCTCAAATATCCACCGGATTTCTTTGTTAGGGATGATCAACTCTGTCATATCGCCATCATCTGTTCCGCGCTTCGTCAGATAGCCTGTTGTATAAAGGATACTCCACAGATTATCCTATCTTTCTTACACATATCACCAGACAATTTTTAAGTGTGAGTAATCCACTGCGGAATCATCCAATGCTTCCACAACACGGTTATAGCGGAAAAACCAGCTCATATTTTTGACATTTATGTGTTCTGCCAGTTTTCCCAGAGGCGCCCCCTCCTTAATCATAAGGGCCTGGCTTAAAGTTCGCAGGTCATTGTAGGTAAATGGCGTTACATTACAGGCCAGGCATGCATCGCGCAATCTGTTTTGCAAAGCCCTGGCGCTTACAGCTTTTCCTTTTTTATTTAAGAAAAAACAGGGCAGATTGTCGGTACGCTGCAGAGAATATTGGTTAATCAATTCCACAATATCATCCGGCAGCTTAACATAACGGTACGCATGATTAGTAAGTTTAAGGCGTATTCCATAGTTGCCGTTTGCATCTTGTAGAAACATGTTTCGCTCTAAAGAAACCAATTCATTTGTGGTGAGGGTGGTACGCAGCACCAGGGAGCAGGAAAGGAAACCGACAATGTCGCCTTCGGATTTAAAATAGGCAAGAACCTGGTTTATACTTTCAAAATCAGGAAGGTTCTCAATTTTAAACTCCATGTCCGGGAGAACTACCTCAATCACCGAAAATAAATCCAGATATCTTGGCTCGATCTGAAAATCAGCGGCGTTTTCATCCATATACCTGGATACTGCACGGAGGACAGACAGGTCGTAATTGGTGGATTTAATAATAGTATTCTGGTCTATTCCCGCGAAGTATGACCTGATCTGCTCCCGTGAAATGTCCAGGAAATCACATTGCGCATGGTCGCACAGGGCATTGAAAACGTAGATATACTGTTGTTCGGTTCTTTTGGTTTTAATCTTTTCAGCATAGTATTTATGAAGGATTTCCATAAAGCGTTCGCTGATGTATTTGGAATATGTGGCGGATCCATTAGTCTTCTGCATGAAAGCCCCTCCCTATGTGTTAAGTATAGCATGGTTTCCTCAAACAGGGAAGAAAAAAGTTAGAATAAGCCACATGAAACTACGCACTATGGAGACAACTATTCCCCAATTCCCAGGCATTCTCTCCCACCACACAACGACCTCCCTCCTGAAAATAATCAAAAAGAAAATATTTGTCCGCACCATATCCATAGTGCGTAGTTATCTACTTATTCTTTTCGATTTTTCCAGGGATTCACCTTAATATTTTATCCATATAAGTAGCCCATAAATGTTTTAGCAATAAATCTTCTCCATCCAATATACATTGAAAATCCATATTTTCTACCCGTAGGCTATTTTCTGGCGCACTTTTATCCCAATCCCAAAAGGAGACAAAAGCTGGCGCGCAATCACCAACTTCCTTGGCCCATTTATAGGCCAGAACTGCCACCTTATACATTTCCATACATTCTTTTTGTCTGCCGTATTTCAGGGAATTACAATCGAAAGAAAATGGCAATAAATAAATTTTACCCATACCGTCTAAATACTTTTTAATATGACAATAGCTGTTGCCTGTAAAAATAGAGTCATCAATAACAACAATAATCCGATTATCATCCTTTAATATATTCAGGCTTTCATTTATGATCTTTACATTATCTGATGCTTCTCCATAGGCATTTCCATCATTCCTATTCTGCGAATATTGGATATTTATTGTCTCGCAGTCAACCGACAATAAATATTTTAGTATCACGCCTGTATTCATTGCACCAAAAGCATTGCTTATCAACAATATTTTTTTAAATGTCTCCTGCCTGCAAAATGGCTCCAGCTTCATCAAATAGGCCGCATAAACAAGACATAAAGAATCACCTTCTCTTATCACACGCATAAACGGCGCCTCATCTGTACCAAAATTTAAAGGCGATGTCACAAAGTCCGTCAGGATAGCTGACCGGTATAATTCGCTATAACCAGAAGAAAGTATACAAAAGGCACCCTGGAAGTCAAATTTAAGAAGCTTGGCAATAGCCTCCCCCATCATATGTATATATCGTTCTGTTTCCTCAACTACTGCGAAAAAAGACTCCCCTTTTAATTCTAATATCCTCGCTCGATTAACATATTCAAACCACCGCAAGGTAGTTAAATCTGTAAATATATATTCCAGTAAAGACAATGCCCCAATCCAGTTTTCAATGGATATCCTCTCCTGCATGAGATAAACAAATGAGTATGTATCCTCATTCCCTTCCCATCTTTTCGCAAACTCTTTCCATAATTCGTTTTGCGTATATGGCCTGTTCTTACTATGCATCTGTGGATCACAAAAGTAATACCCATATCCTCTTAAAAATACTTTATCTCCCTTCTTCTCCGCCCTGTCTTTAAAGAAGCTTTGAAGCTCCGGATCCATCTTTTCATACTGAACAGTAGATAACAGGAATCCTCCAAATATGTCCACATTCCCTTCAATGCAATAATTCCCCTTTACTTGCAGATGCCTCTTTATCTGATTATTCCATGTTTTAAAGAATTCCCTTTGAACATCCTTAATCTCCAGGTAGGCATTATCAATAAATTTATATAATATCTCTTCATTTTCCTTATCCGGCATAATCTGTATCTCCCATATAGAAGAAGATGCATGGCTTCCTCTTCCATGCATCTCTTAACCACATTTTCTCAACCTTTTAAGCGACATTCCTTCCCCTAACTGCTTTTGATGATAAAAATTCGGCTTTACCTATAACATCTGACTTTTTAAGGGAATATACACCTTTCCTCCATATTCATTATATGCCAAAATCCCATTGTTTACAAGAAATCTCCGCTATGAATTATTCAAAATTTCTTAAAATTCCATATATTACTCTTGACATATATACTCGTATTGGTGTACTATACATTCATACCTTTATTCAGGAGGAACCAGTATATGCAGATAACCGACCAAAAGGCAATGCACATTGCAAATTATCTTGGCAAGGGTGCGTTTATTGATAAAAACCGTGATATAAGCATTCAAATTGGAGATAAATCAGAGATTGGTATTAACAAACGAGGAAACAAATATGCCCTTTATGTTAAATATGATAATCGGCTCGATAAATCCGTACAGCTTCCCTTATATTCCGGAGCTACAAGCATTGACTCCCTGGCACAAGGCGTCAAAATTATCATTGAACAAAGCCTGTCTCTTGAAAATATAGAGCTTGATATGAAAAAGGTACCATTGATCAATGATGATGAAGCAGAATTTGATCTGACAGATTATTCCACATATTCTACAGAAGATGAATTTGAGGAGTATGGAGCTATGGAGGCCTCTGGTCAGCAGACTGCCGGCTTCCCACCCTCTCCTCTCCCACCGGATTCCCTTGAACCTCTGATAGAAATATATGATCAAAACAGCAACGATAACCTGAAGGAGGAATACCCCATGAATAATACAGAAAATAAAAATTTTTCCATTGCTCTGGACAGCTACCTGTATCAAACCCTTGGCGACGAAGCGGCCATAAAAGACAAATTGGCCCGCGCAGTCAGCAGGCTCACGGACATGGACCGTGAATCCATTACCGGATTTTACATTCAAATGTTAAATTCTCTGCTTTTTCTCTACCAGAACGATATAACTATGTTGTCCGATGACACCGGAATTGACAGCCGGGATATTGCATTAGCCACCTATGAAATTAAAATGCTTTGACCAATTAATATGCTTTCATCTAATCTCCCTTCTGAATATACGAAGAAAACTGACAGTTATAACAGGCTGTCAGTTTTCTTTTTTACTTATAATAAGCCGGCCGTAAGGCGTGGCTGCGTCTGCTTATTCACCAAAGGGATTATCCCCCAAAAAATCCGATAGGGACAGATAATTATTTCCGTATAAGATTCGCTGTCATCCACCATATCCATGAAATGACAGGCATGCTTATAGTCGTCATCCACCAGCAAAAACAGCGTGATGAGATCAATAATACCCTTTGTCTCCAGATTATCAATGTCTGGCTTTTGCCCCTTCACATGATGTAAGAAGTAAAACACCACCTTTTCGCCATATATCCTGTACTTTCCCGTTGCAAATTCTTGCCGGAATGCACTGTAATAATTATTTTTCCACGCATTAATGTCATAAAAATACTTCATTCTTCTCGCAAAAACATCATATTGAGGCCTGTGAGGAAGCAGCTCAGGCAATAAAATTCTCAAAAACCCCTCTTCCCGGATAAATTTCACATCCTTTTCTTCCGTCACTAAGGAGACGGTGTTTTTGCCGCCACCCCTTTCCTTGAATCCATATTCTACCGGGATCAAAGACAGGTCGGAGGATAACCTGGACATAGCTTTCGCGATCTCCATGCATTGGTTAAAAATCTCATCCATATTTCCCCGCTTAAGTTTGCTTTTAATGCCTTTTATTTTTCCATCCAGGTGTCCGCAACGGACACTTATGTTATCTATTTCTTTTTCTAATTTTTTGTCTGTGCTGTCCGCGGCATAAATTTGACCTATATAGTCAATATACCTCTCAAAATCTTTTTCATTCACTTTGCTGAAAAACGCAAGTGCATCTGTATCATCCAATCCGTTACCCCGCCTGTCTAATTTGGAATACTGCCCTTTATCTGCTCTAACAGATTAAAATAGTTCTGTTGATATTTATCAATTTCCACCTGCTTCTGTTCTTTTAACGCCTGAATCTGTTCCTGGTATCTCTTTTCAAGGGCCAGCTTCTCCTGTTCAAATGCAAGCTGCAGCTTCGCACTGCGCTGTTCCAGTTCGTCTTTCCTCTTCTGCTCCAGTTCCTCAGCGTTCTTTTTATAATCAGCAATACATCTGTCTAATGCATCTTCAGCCTGGGACTTGAGTAATTCCAAATCTTTACACATGGCCTTTGACGCTTCCAGCTCCTCACTGATCCTCATATAATCTTCATGCTCCTGCAGGAGCCCTTCTAATTTGGTTTTGTAGTCCTTGCAGGAATCCTGTAAAACCTCATTTAAATTGTCTTTATCTTCTATCCTTCGGCACAGCTCTTCCACTCTGGCCTCATACTTAACATTCAGATCATCCATCTCTTTTTTCAAATGGGCATTTTCGTCCGCATGGGCTTTCGCTTTTGCAGAGGACTCTTCTTTCAATTGTTTTGCCAGTGTGATCTTTTCCTGCAAATCCTGAATGATGGAATCCTTGGACTTTAAAAGGGCATCAAATTCTGACCTGATTGTTTCTGCCATATTCTGGCAGTCTTCAAGGCTGCCCATGTACATCCGGGTCATAGCCATCACATAACTCTCAAACTTATCAATGTCCTGTCTCCTGTCAGTCAAAACAGCTTTCCCCGCCTGGAATTCATATGCTTCGATCAGCTTTGCCATTGCCTCCTGCTGGTTACCGCCAATATTTTCGGAGATCTCCTTAAATTTTCTTGCTGTCTCATCGTCAATCCTGAATGATTTTGGTTTTAATTCTTTACTCTCTGTCATACCCCAATCCTTTCCGCCTCTCTGCATCACATCCCCATACATGCATTATACTATGGTACAAAAACGAAGTAAATCTAATTCCCCTGACAGGCATCCCGCATTTATCCTCCCTCTGCTGCCTCTGTTCAAGCAAGCGAGCAAACATATTATGAATTGTAATACACTACATTGTTATTTCTGTATTACTCATTACTTTGTAATACACTACATAGTATTACATATGTATTTCGTAAAATCAAGCATTAGTATTAAAAATAGATTTTTTTACCTCCCCATGCTTCTAAATAAGCCCCAAATATTAAAAGTAAGATGCAATTTGCTTGCAATGGATACCCGCAATGATATAATGTACTTAACTAATCTCATAATTTACTTGCCATTATTTCAGCAGTTAAAACATTTGTTTTAGCTGCTTTTCTTATAAATACTTTGAAAGGGGTCATCATGCAGAATACAAGAACATGGAGAAATTCTTACAATTATAAAAACAAATGTACAGCACACGTCAGGCGCCGGAAAGCAAAGCCATTCAATAAATGCGAAAAATATATCTGTATCAACCTCGTCACCGGAGAATATACCTGCGGGCTGCTCTTTATGAAATCCGGAAAGGTTAAGATTGGCTTAGACGTCTGGCGCCTGACTAATCCTGCGGATTGCTGTGATTATCCGGTAAGGGCTTTTCCTTCCCTTGATATTGCCATGCAGTATTTTAGGTTTGAAACCGCCCCCCGCTCCTTTTACTTTAAAGAACCCGAAGAGAGGGAACAAGCCCCCTGATTTATTATCCACGAATCGGATTCATAAACTACCCCAAATCTTTATATTGAAAAACTGTTTCCGTGTTGATATAATAAATTCAATTATTCTTATTTCATAAATTAATCATTTTCGGGCAGATTTTTTCTGCCTGTTTTTTATATGGGCGGCTCACAGAATATACCGCCTGTTATATATTCTGATTCTTTTCCTACACCAAATCATATATCCCACCCTATAGGAGGAAAAAATGCACAGCTTACTTAATTTTGACAACGTTATGTTTACAGGAAAACTGGCAGGAATGCCTACCGTTTTTACCCATTACTCAGATCCGGACTATATACCATCCAGATTTTATGAAAGCAAATTCAAAAACGGCCAGGGCGCACGTACCCAGGACGTGATCTATGATGTACTCAGAATGTATAAAGATACATTTCCCGGTATCCATGCCTATGTAGCGGAAACGGACAAAGGGTATGTCGCTGAATTACAGCTCGCCGGCGAAACATGGTGCGCCATCCTTCTCCGCAGAAAAAACGGCATCCTCTATATCAAGGCCGGCGTCATTGATGATAATGACATCATCAGTTCTTTTACGCTCGATAACTCCACAAAAAAATTGATTCTGTTAGGGTTAATGCCGGAGATCCTTAAGGAAAATGAAGCGCACTCCATTTATGACACCATGAGCAATTTTTTAGAATGGGATCCCGAGGATCAGGACTGGCTGTTCAACAATCAAATTGAAGATTTCGCCAGGCTTTTAAACCGATTCTGTACAAATTTTGAGATGCGCTACACATCTGCACCTTCTGACAATATCCTCATTGATACGGATAAAATTTCGCGCCTCAAGATCTCAGACCTTGAAATAAAGATTAACCAGGAATTCTGTGGCAGTGCAAAAAAATTTTATACATCTGCTCCACCCTCCCAGGTTGTTCTGCCGGCCCAGACCAGCCAATACTTTGAAGGGCATTACGCATACTCCCGCCGGGAATTCACCGAGGAAGAGAAAAAAATGATTGCCCGGATCCCTTCCGGATATATCATGCCGGATTTCGTACCTGAAATCTGCAATTATTTTTCAAAATCCACCTCTTTTCCTTCCCCTATGCGTGTCGCCTATCTCCTGGGTCCCGCCGGTACCGGAAAGACAGAGGCTGCAAACGCTATATTTTCAGGATTAGGGCTTCCTGGAGGGCATTATACCTGTAACCCTTCCTCTGAAATTTTTGATTTCGTCGGGCAAATATTTCCCAACTGTTCCGATCATGACATCTCATTTGATTCCATCAGAGCTAAATTGGGCCTTCCAAATACCGATGACATAATAAATGATCCCGATTCAGCATATGAAGCTGTTTATGGCAGGAAACCTGACAGCTTTCCGGATGAAGGAGCCATAATTGCTGCAATGATCGAAAAGGTCATGAGATACCTGGCCCAAAACAGCAATACCGGGAATTTTACATACATAGAATCCGGGCTGATCCGCGCAGCAAGATTTGGATATGGATTTGAAATTCAGGAAATCGGCTGTGTGCTTCGTCCTGGTGTGGCAGTGGGGTTAAATGCGCTTCTTGAGACCGGCGCGCATAATTATATCACTCTCCCCACCGGAGAAATGATCAAAAAACACCCGGACTGTACTTTGATATTTACATCCAATGACGAATATGAAGGATGCTCTAACTTAAACCAGTCTGTCCTTGACCGGATGAGCCTGGTTTACCGCATTGAAAATCCTTCTTCAGAGGTTATGAAACAGCGGATTATGGAAAGGCTGAAGTTTCCTGATACAACAATGCTTGACCGAATGATTGAAGTTATCGCAAACATTTCCAAAGCATCAAGGGAAAAAGGCATTGAGGATGGAGTCTGTGGATACCGGGCCCTGGAAAATTGGGCTATGGCCGCCATGATCAGATCTTCGGACAGCGGTTATATTTCTGATGACATCGCATTCCAGACAGCAATTCAGACTGTTATGAATAAAGCCAGTCAGAAAAAAGAATATGTAGAGGAACTGATGTCCTGCCTTACCTATCAATTTGCCGCGCCTAATAAAATCTGATTCAATGAAAGGAGTTATATGGAAAAAGGAAATATGATACGGGATTTCCGCAAGAAAGTCCTGGAAGAAAAATCACAAATTTCTGACAGAGATTTTTTTCTCAGCAGACAATGTCTGGCTTATCTGGAAAACCTGGCAGAAGCAGTATGCAAACTATACAGAAACAGTATTAAACTCATATTAAAATGGGAAGACAATGATATTATTGCTTATGCCACGGATCGTTATCAACTGACGCTTAACATAAATAACCAGTTCTTCCATTCCTGTAAAAGCAGGGTGGAAAAACTGGTCATTCAAAAAGGAATTACCCTGCATGAATGTGGGCATCTCCTGTTTACGGACTTTCATCTGAAAGGCTCTGCAGTCAAAGTGTTCCTAAGCAGCCACCGGCTGTTTCCGGAGCCCAAATGCGAAGAATACAAGGACTGGCTCACAGATATAAATTCTTTTGATAATAACACTCTCCAGGAATGGTTAAAAGTGTGGTCACATCTGGAAAATTCTATTGAAGACGGCTTCATTGAATATAAGCTTCTCGACCTCATCCCCGGTGAGGGCCAATGCCTTTATCCCTTGAGAAAGCAGCAGATGGATCAGTTTGAATCTTATAAAGTAATGAAAAGCAAAGGACTCAGTAATCCTGTCATTTTATTCAATTCAATTCTTTCCCTTGCCAAATACGGCACTGTAAAAATGGAAAACGATGATGCCTGCGAACCTGCAATTTCAGCCCTTTTAAGCTGTTACGATACAATACAAAAAGCTGTCCGGACTGAAAAAAGCTATGACCGCATGAAGCTTGTCAATGAGCTTTTTTGTCGGCTTTATAAATTCTTGAAGGAAGAACAGGAAAAAGATAACGCTTCTTTGGTGGAACACCCCGAATCAGGCAATGCCCCGGAAAAGGCTGAAAATAATAACAGGGAAAAGCCTGGCGGCTCTTCAAACAGTACCGACGTTAAGCAGAATAGCCTGGACGCATCATCTGATCATTCGGCGCCTTCTCTTCCGTCTCCCTCTTCTCTACTAAAAAATTCCCCGCAGGAAATGAATGATAATATTGATACCGGATCCGGATCTGTTCTAAATGATAAAAATATTGCCCGGAAAAAATTTCCCCCATCCCGAAACAATAAAGAAAAAATATCTTCTATGATACCTGACGGTAAAAACCAGATGCAACCCCCAAAAGCCTCTTCTATGGACCAGCGTGCCTGCGACTCTATTGAAGAAGACATGGCTACCCAAAAGGTAAAAGCCGAATATGAAAAAGAACTTGCAAAAAGCCTTAAGGCAGACGTCCGCAGTTTTGATTTCAGCCCTGTCAACAGCAATATCCCCATACAGATCATGAGGGATGAACCGACAGCTACAGCCTACAATATTTATGAAAGCGATATGAAAGATATTCACCTTCTCGTCCATAAAACCGTCCGCGAAATCAGGAACAAGATAAAAGACCGGCAGCATGGAGGAAAAATGAATGGCTTATATCAGGGACGTTACCTGGACCAGAGTTCTTTATACCGATATGATTTACGGGTGCTTTGTAAGAATGACCTCCCGGAAGATATACCCAACATGGCATTCTGCATTGTGATTGATGCATCGGGTTCCATGCAGGGTTCCAATCTGGAATATGCCAGGAAAACGGCGCTTCTGCTTTATCATTTCGGGCTGGAACTGGGCATTCCTGTAATGGTATACAGCCATAATGCCAGACATACAGAAAAGACCGTGATCATGCATGCGCTTGCAGATTATGGCTCCATAGACGGCAAGGATAAATACCGTATCTGCGATTTAAGCGCAAACGGCCGTAACCGTGATGGCATGGTTCTGAGGTTTTGCTCCGAAAGGCTTTCTTTGAGGAAAGAGCCGGATAAAATATGCTTCGTAATCTCTGACGGGTTACCTTCCTGCTATGAAAGCAGGGCGCAGGGAGCACAGGATATCCGAAACGTTCTTCTTGATTATTCCAAAAAAAATGTAAAATATATCACCTTTGGGCTTGGCGATAACCAGGCGCAAATCGAAGAGCTGTATACCCAGGGGATGACTGCTAAAACTGCAGCCAGATTCATTCGGACAGACGCGCCTTCTTCCCTTCCCAAGGCTGTGGCGGCATGCATTAAGGCATTGATCAGAACTTACTGATTTGCAAAAAAACAGGCCCCCTGCTCGCCATGCGGCCCGTGCGCCGCTTTAGCGGCATATTTCCTCTGCATGGGCCTGCGCATAAAAAATGGAAGCAAAGGGGCTCGAACCCTTGACCTCCCGCTAGTCAGGCGAGCGCTCATCCCAGCTGAGCTATGCTTCCATGTAATTTATTATAACATGGTTAGATAATATTGCAATAACTTAAACGAGGAGGGGGTGTAATATGTGAAAATCAATTTTACATTAACAGGAGATTTAAAACTATGATGAGAGAAGAATTTGAGGCGAGAACAGGTATTTTCGTGACGAGCAGGCTTTATGAAGAAATAGAGCGGCGGTACATGGAACTGAATGCTGATAAAGATACATTCTGCAACAATTATAAAGCTAATAAAGGCGGCCTGGCAGAATCCATCCAGATGTGCGCGGATATAGAAGCGGCAAAGAGGGATGATGAAAAAGAAAAGGAACTGAAAAATCTGAAAAATGAGCTTGCCGATGTAAAGGAATTCTATAAAAAGAAAGTAGCAGAATTGCAGAAAGCGCTTGATAAGGAATTAGAGTGGAAGCCATGCGCCGGTGGCACGACTTACGATCAGGGCAGATATGAGTATTTGAAAAGCTGCCCTGACACAATAGAGCTGACAGAAAATGAAGCCAAAAAACTTGTTTATGACGAATTCGGCTTTGCGCCAAACAAGGTAAAAATAATCACAGAAGTCAGCACTTACGAGGCAAACAAATATCACCAGATGCGGATTGTGGAAAGATATAAAAGAAAAGCTCTTTACAATGCTACAGACTGGAATTATGTGCGCTTCGATTGCGCAGGATGGCAGTATGAAATGGTAAACGGAAGCCTGAGAAATTATGAAAGCTGAATAAAAGATAACGTGAGGTGAAGGCATGAGATACAGAGACTTTAGCCAAATGAGCGACAGGAGCAATCACAGACTGAATGTGGAGATTGAAAGACAGATTGATATGTTGGATGGCACAATTCACGGCCAGACAATCAAGAATATGTATGAGAACGGTAGCGACTATGAAAATATTTGCGAAGCGGCAAATATTGACTATGAAGATTAGGTAGTGGAGGTACAGAAAATGAGTAAATCTTTTGGAGCTATGGTAAGCGGGGAAGACGCATTAAATCTACTCGATCAGATTTCCCATATGATCGTTTTCAAAGACAAAAAAGAGGAAAAAGAGATCACAGAATCATTCATCAGAATGAGAAACCGTTTTGCCTATCACATTGATCAGGCTGCCCCTGTGGAATTGAAATATCATAAAGGAAAATATGGCAGCAAATACGATTCATGGACATGCCGAAACTGTGGATGTGGAATAACGCATGGTGTTGTCCAGAACTTTTGTTGGAATTGTGGTCACCGTTTAGCTTGGGATAACCCAAGATGCTTAACAAAGGGAAAGTGATTTAGGAATGGCAGAGATATACAGAGAGCCTGGGATCCCCTGAATAAAATTAATATCAATTTGAGGGCGGAAGCAGTCTGCTGTTTTCGCCCTCTTTTCAGTTCTCCTATAACGCTACAGGCTAAAAGCAAAATCCCTGAAAAAATTTCCAATTATGTTGCATACTATTTGCAAAATGGTATAATCATCATATTAACTTTAATATTTATCTATCCATTATTTAAGCCGTATTTACGGCTTTTTTTGTTATAAAGAGCTTATCCACAAAATATAGCCACATCTGTAAACGGATGGATAAATTTCACAAAATAACCAGAGGGGTAAAAGGAAATCTCACCCTTTCTGATTTGAACGCGTACTTAAGTGCGCAGATAGGAGCAAGTATGAATAAAGTAATCCTAATGGGCCGCTTGACAAGAGATCCTGAAGTGAGATATTCGCAGGGAAATGAGCCAATAGCAATTGCCAGATATACCCTGGCTGTTGACCGCAGATTTAAGCGGAACAGTGACGAAAACAGCGCAGATTTCATAGGTTGCGTGGCCTTTGGCAAGGCCGGTGAATTTGCCGAAAAATATTTCAGAAAAGGCATCCGGGTATTAGTAACCGGACGTATCCAGACCGGCAGCTATACCAACCGCGAAGGTATCAAAATATATACCACCGATATAATCGCAGAAGACCAGGAATTTGCCGAAAGCAAGAATAAAGGAGCGCAACGTGAAAACCAGGCCCCCGCATCCGGGGATTTCCGTCCGGCAGAAAATAACTATATGGATATTCCGGACGGTCTTGACTTTGATGAAGATCTTCCCTTTAATTAACGTAATAAATTTGAAAAAATTACTTTAAGCTGTCAAAGGCAGCAAGAAAGGAGCATTTATGGCAAACTACTTAAAATTGCTTCAGATGAGTCTGCTGGAAGAGCTATCAGCCCAGATTAATAAGCGTCTGTCCGCTGAAGGAAAAATACCTATCAGCGCTTCTGCAGATGATGTTTTTAAAAATCTCATACATCTTTACGATGAAAAAAGAGAGCTTGAATTTGCACAAGAGACCGGAAGAAGCTACAAATTTATGCCAAAAAAATATAAGGCAATGGTAATGAGGCTGGTTGCCCCCAATTACTGTATCTCCACCAAAATACAATCCTCTGACGCAGGCGTTACAGCAGAAGCTTATCTGTTTTTAACCCCGGAATCCGCAAAGCCCGTCGCACAGGGTAAGCAGTTTCTTCCCTTTGATAAAGCGCCGGACTCCCTTGAAACAGAGGCTGAGCGAAAGGCTTATATAGAAGCTACCGCGAAAGGCCTTGCTCACTCAAAAGCATATCAGGAGTTCGGGATCGGAAGCTGGTATTCCTATCAATATGAGCCGGAAGATAATCCTGATATCGTGGTCAATCTTCTGAAAGAGCAGGATGATCTGAACCCTGTCATAGGCTATGGCAATTGTTCCCAAGATGAAACCGAATCCAGCCCTCAAATATCACAAACATCTTTTTCTTCTCCCTCTTCCGATACGCCAAAATCCGATTCGCCCGCTGCCATCTCCTTAGAAGAGGCAAGGAACTATCCTGCTCCTCTTGGGAAAGCAAAATCAAAAGGCTTAACCCTTGGGGAAACGGCTGAAAGTTATCCGGCCAATATTTACTGGATGTACAGGCAATCGGAATTATCCGAATACGACAAAGCCGCAATCAGAACGATTGCCGCAAGTTCTCCAAAAGTATATGATATTTTCCAACAACACGGCGAGGCTATCTGAACATTTTATTTGCACTGTCACCTATCGCTGGTATAATATATACATAAATCTATCATTTGTAAGTTTGATCATTTCAAGCAGATAAGGCTTCTTATCTGCTTGTTTTTATTTAACATGAGGATGCAAAGCCTGGCATCCGTTGTTTACTTACTCAAACAGCCCTTCTATCCAAAAGCCAAAGCAAAGGAGGTTACCTATGTTTCCATATAAAATGACGGAAGTTCTTATCTTGAACGATATTGCCTATGATAATAGCCGGCGTTCGGTCAGAATTATTTGCCCGTTCTGCGGCAGGGGTAAGCTAAGCAAAGACATGAGCATAGATTTGGATTCCGAAAAATTCAACTGTTACAGCTGTGGCATTTCAGGACGCAGTGCTACCCAGTTCTATGCGCTTCTCAACCATATGTCAACAAGAGAAGCTTATAGCGAAATACTTTCTCTCCTCGGATTATCAGCCCCCCGTGTCCGTCAAAGGAAAACGGGAACTGTCATCCCTTATAAGGCGCCGGAGCAAAGGCAGGAAGCAGTTGAAGCGGATGAGGACATCAAAAACAATACTTATCATTGTCTTCTCAGTTTACTCAATTTATCAGAGCGGCATAAAAAAGATCTGGCTGCCAGAGGGTTTATGGAAAATGAAATACAATCCCTGGGTTATGCTTCCTACCCGGAGTACAAAAAGGAAAACTCATCCGAGTATTATGATATTCCACGGAAAATGCTGGAGCATAACTGCATCCTTGCTGGTGTGCCGGGTTTTTATACTACAAGGAATAAAGGCGTATGGACCATGTGTCGGCGAAGCGGAGGCATTGCTGTCCCTTACCGCTCTTTTTTTAATAAAATATCCGGTATGCAGCTCAGAAAAAACGATGAGGACATCCAAAAGGGTAAGGATTCCTCTGGTGCAAAATATTCATGGATTTCAAGCAGCGGATATAAAGACGGTTCTAAGGCAAGCTCCTATCTCCATTATGCCTGCGACTTCCTGTGGGATCCGGCTAAAAAGCAGTATTATCCCCAAATACCGGATGACTTTATCCTTCTTACAGAGGGCGCAATGAAAGCCGATCTCACTCATGCGATTTCCGGTCTGCCCCTCATTGCCGTTCCCGGCGTCAGCTGCGCAAACGAGTCCTTAAGGAACAACATCCCATTGCTTAAAAGCGCAGGAGTTAAAAAAATCATTTTAGCCTACGACATGGACCGGGTAATGAATATCCATGTACTGGAGTCATTGGAAAAGGTCAGGTCTCTGATCATGGAAGAGGGATTATCCGTAAAAGAACTCTACTGGTCTACGGAGATGGTAGACCTCAAAGGCTCGCCCTTTAAGCTGAATGTTGCCGACAGTTTTGTTTTTTCTACCAAAACCCTTTACAATGCCGCCCTCTCGGAGCACATAGGCGCAATTCTTGAAAAATCCTGTTCCCTCGGAAAAAAACAGATTATACTGGCTCTGAAAAATTCTGACGAAATCACAGACCAGACAATGCTATACTCCAAAATCCTGATCAGAGAATGTCAAAGGCTCAATCTAAAATACTATCCTGCTTTTTGGAGTCTGGGCTTAAAAGGCATTGATGATTATTATGCATACCATCAGAGGAATATCCAATACAATAACTATTCTGAGAATACGAAAGGAGAAGCTATATGAATCATCCAAAACATTACAATGGAATTATCGGTGCATTACAGAAAAAACGTGAAAAATACCAGCCCATTGCCATCGGCGATATAAGGACTGTCTCTGATTCTGAATGGGCGGAGCATTGGAGGCCCCATGGTTCCGGCTGGCAGAACCCCTCGCCGGATAACCTCTGCTACCTCAAACGCGCTTACGGAGGCTCCGATATGGGCGTCCTTATGGGTGTTTCACATTTCAAGACCCGCCTGGAGCTTTTTAACCAGAAAGCCGGCATAACGCCTGTATTCACCCGATCCGGAAACAAGGATGCCAAAGACCTTGGGCATCTTTATGAATCTCCCACCGCAATGAAATACCACGCCCTGCGCAGGAAAAACGGCGGAAGCGTCACGATGTTTATTGACGGAAAGACCATACTCCCTGACGGGACAGTCCGCAGAGACCGAAGTAATAATATCCTTGAAAATTCTGTCTCCATGCAGATGTACCGTGACGGACGCTTCAAAAAAGGCTCCGTATATCACTGGGATAATATGCTCTATCCCTGGGCGCTGGCAAACTGCGACGGTTTCCTCTCAGAGGATGGCATCCAGGGTATCCTGGAAATCAAAACTACCTCCCCTGCCAATTATGATGTGATAAATGACTGGAAAAACGGAATTGTCCCTGAAAGCTATTATTTTCAATGTATATATTATATGTCCATTTTAAATGTCATGTTCTGCGATATTTGCTGCTCATGGGATCAGACCTACGACGGTACCGCTGTCATACGAATTTACCGTGACTATGATGCAGAGGAAAAGCTTATGAACGCCGTCGCTGAATTTGATGAATATGTAGAACAGGGGATCACACCCGATGCGCAGTTTGATAATGGCTCCCTGCTGAATAATTATTATTATGAGCTTTTTGGCCCTACAGATCCCAAGAAGCCCATGGTGGAACTTCCGGAAAAATTCCGGAGTACTATCATGCGGGCTATAGATATTGACAACCGGATTGATGCGGCCCAAAAAGTCCTTAATGAGGCTAAAGCACAGAGGGAGGCCATCTATTCCGAACTCTATCCTCTCTTCGGATCCAGCAGCTACGGGCAATTCAGGGTTGACGACAAGACTGTCGCCGGTATTACGCTAAAAACTCCCATGAAGCGCGCGAAGCTCAATGAGGAGGCTTTTAAGAATGATTATCCGTCCCTTTACGAGCAATGCAAAGTCTTTTCCAGCACTGAGCTGGAATCTGTCGATAAAAAGCTTAAAAAGAAGTATATGCTGCCGGCAGAGCCCGACCTGGAAGATAAGTCCAAATCACCTTACTTTACACTAAAGCTCTTAAACAGGCCGGTTGCTGTCTGAGCTGTATGGGGGAAGCAGCATGAATACTCAAACTGTCCCAGAACTTCTTGAAACCCTCATCCGCTCCAGCGGTTCCGTCTGGATCGGCAAATCTGTATTGGAGGACGAAGCACACAAAAAAAATATCGGATTATCTTCTATTCCTCTGCTATGCTCAAACGGCAGGGTTAAAAATATGACAATAGGAGACAGAACCTGCTATTCCCTTGCCAGGTACGACGCACTGGAAACCCACGTAGCATACCATGCCGTCCGGATTCTCAGAAACTATATCTGCCCGCCCGACATCACAGAAAAACGCCTGACGGAATTATTATCCCAATTTGAAATCGAAACAGGCAGCTCTTTACATGAATGTCAGAAAAAAGCTGTGTATACCGCTCTTACCAAAGGCCTTGCCGTCATATCCGGAGGCCCCGGGACCGGAAAAACCTATCTGCTCAAAGCCTTGGTTTATGCACTAAGGCGCTGTATCCCAGGAGTTGACATCCGCTTTACTGCGCCTACCGGAAAGGCTGCAAGAAGGATTACAGAATCAACCCAAAATCCGGCAAAAACTATACAAAAAGAGCTTGGTATATGCCCTGGAAATTCAGAGCTTAAAATGTTCGGCGGCGATGTGCTTATCATTGACGAGGTCTCCATGTTAGATATGGAAACAGCATTTTATGTCTTAAATGCACTCCAAAACGGTCAAAAATTAATCCTGACAGGCGATATTGACCAATTGCCCAGCGTTGGCCCGGGGGCTGTTCTGCGTGATCTTCTGTTCTCCGGCACAATTCCGGCTATTTTCCTGACCAAAACTTTCCGGCAGTCTGATAGTTCTAACCTTTACTGTAATATCCGAAAAATAAAAAACGGGGACTGCAATTTGTCCAACGGCCCGGATTTTCATATTGTCCCTGTGAAAACAGAAAGCGCTCTGCAGATGCTCATTCCGTTTTTTCTGCACGAAGTAAAAAAATATGGAAGCGGGAATGTCGCCTGCTTGCTGCCCTATCGAAAAGCCGGGATATTATGCAGTGATCATGTGAACAACATCCTGCAGTCCATTATCAATCCTGTTAAAAATAAGCCTTTTCTTAAATTCATTACTGAGCCTGGAAGAGAGGTTCTGTTTACGGTCGGCGACCCGGTCATGCAATTGGAAAACCGCACGGAATGTGCAAATGGAGATACCGGATTTATAATATCTGTCAAATCTGACAGCCTGGTTGTCAAATATCACGATACCTGTGTCAAATATGATGCTGACTCCCTGCACCAGCTATCCCTTGCATATGCTATTTCTATCAGCAAGGCCCAGGGATCCGAATATCGGTCTGTTATCATATGTATCACCTCGGCCCACTCCGCGCTGCTTAGCAGAAACCTGATCTATACTGCCATTACAAGGGCTACAGAGCACTGTACACTGCTTCAGGAGTATTCTGCCATTAAACAGGCGGTTACAAACGAGATCACCTATGGCCGTGAAACCTTCCTGGCCGAAAAAATAAAATATTATAATTTAAAGGCAGCATTTCTGTCTGCCTAGGAGGAAATATGGCGAACGAAGAAAAAAACATTTTACATTCATTCTACGGTTCAAAAGATTTTATCAAGGTAAAGCAATGCCTGGAAATTGGCAAAATTGTCTTTTCTTTTGTATCCGTAAAAAACCCTAAGAACTATTTGGACTGTTATCTGGAAGCAGAAGAATTTGGGGCTCTTCTGATGGCGGATGTTAAAAGCGGAGCTCTTCTCCGAAAGCTGATGGAGGAAAGGGCCAAAAAAGCGGATTATCCAAAAGCAATATGGACAAGCCCGTTAGGCGGCAATGCCAATGGCAATAACGGAACGCCTATCTCCCGCTGCTTTACCATCTCCCCCGGCTCAACTGCTGAAATTTTAATTACTGGCAGGTCATACCCAGCCACCCAGAATGAGTCGGGAGCCTTTATCCCGGAAAAGGGATCCAAACCCCTTCAGCAGTTTATGGTCGGCTGCCGCTATGACGATCTGAAAATGCTCCAATATAAATGGTCTTTTCTTGAACAAAATTATATGCGTTCAAAATACACCCTTGAAAATATGCAGACTGATTACCGCAAAAATGGGTCTGATCCTAAAGCTGTGGCGCACGACACAGGAAAAGCAATGCCAGCATCCCAACAGTGTCCTGCCGGTCATCCTGAAAAATTACCGGAGAATCACAATTATACCGCATTGGAGGTGGAAACGCTTACACCACTTCAGCCTTTTGGAAGCCGCGGCTTTCTTTGCTTTAAGGCGGCTGACAAAAAGAATAACAGCTTTGCCATGATCATCGACCCGGCAACTGCTTCATCCTTTGACCAGAAAAAATGGATGAGTTTTAAAAAGCAGGCTGAAAAGACGTCCGGAATCCGGAAAACCTTTTATACGGTAAAGCACGGGAACCGGATATTAATAAAAGGAATTGCTTAAAAAAAGGTGTCCGTTATGGACACCTTTTTATGGTAAAAATGATTTAATAGAAGATGTTATCGCTTTTTCTATCTTCTTTACAGGAACGACTGTAAGTAATTTCCCTTTAATCTCGCTTTCGCTTAAATAAGGATCTTTCCAAAATCTTGAATCAACTGATTTTTCCCTGTTATCTCCCATCACAAAATAACATCCTTCCCCGACTTCGAATTCACCGGCCGCATTCGTCTCTATATTTTCCCCGAGATATTCTTCATAAACAAGCTCATTGTTAATATGCACATAGCCGTCTGCAAAGGATAATCTGTCTCCCGGAACTCCAATCACCCGTTTGATCAGCAGACTCCCCTTCGAGTTTTCCTCATGGGAGGAAAAAATGATAACATCTCCGCGCCGCGGTTTATGATTTACATAAGCAAGGCCATTTACGATTACGTAATCGCCCGCATTTAAAAAAGGCTCCATGGATTCCGAAGGAACTATCCCCCATACAAGCACTTTCGAAAATAAAAGGAAAACAGCAATAAACGCCAGAAGCATTCTGGCCATCGTTTTCTGCCATTCGGATAATATCTTCTTTTTCCGCCCCTTATTCTTTAATTGGTCATAAGGCTCCCTTCCAGAATGCGGTGTGCCCTGCCTCACCCTTTTCCAAATTTTCTGCCAGAATCTTTTCCCCTTTTCACTTCTCAGCCAAAAAACACCTACAATAAGTATAAAAAAGAGTAAAGGCAGTATATATACGCGGGCCGGAATACTTTTCTTTATCTCTTTTACAACGACAGCCTTATATAAGGTTTCATTCCCTGCAATATCAACTGCTCTGATATTTAATATGTTTTCGCCGTCTTTTAAAATATAGTCCGCATTAAAGGAGCCATCCCCTGTAACTGTCGGTTTGACCTCATTGATTGTAAAACTCTCATAATCCCTGACGGTGCCCGTGACCGTTATTACATCATCATACGTCGTCAGTCCGTCATATTCCATATCCAGTGTCAGCGTCGGTTTGACACTGTCCCTTATTATGGAGTATGCCGTCGATCTCATATTGTGCTGGGAGTCAATCACATAGGCAGAAATATCATTCTTCCCTTCCTCAACAGGAATGTCGAATGTATAAGTCCCCTCTGCCAGTATCCCGGTATGCTTTATCTCAAGGCCATTATTCAGGAACAAGAGGGAATATGGTTTCCTAAGTGTAACCTCTACCGAAATTCCATCTTTGTTTGTGTATGCCTCATCCTCATACAGGACTTGTGCCTCAGGGGAATAATCTGTTTTTACGGTTTTCTGGAACTTGGCGCCAGCGATCCCCTCACTCTCTGCCGGAACCACCTCAACTGTTATTTCTTCTGTCAATGCCGGTAAACTGAACTCATAATATCTGCCATCAACGGTCTGCCTGTCAAGAATCTGGGATGTGGCAGCGTCAATAATTGAAATATTGACATTGCCGCAGCTTGTATCCGTCCACTCCACCACGATTGCGTCATCTTTCAGATATTCCGTCAGACCGGCAATATCCCTGGCTACTTCAACATTGCCAACCGAAAATACTGTCTTATCAATCGCCCTGACACTTACTTTAACTTTCCCCGGTATCTGCTCTGGTGTCAGACCTTCCTCCCTACCGCCAATTTCTTCTATGCCAGCCAACGTTACCCTGACATTCCAACTGCCCTTTTTCACATCCTTAACATGAAAGGAACAGACATTTCCGCCCGCTATATTCTGCGTCCAGACAGAATCATCATTCTCTCTGCATAGCGTTACTTCAAAATTTCCTTTGTTTTCCGTAACAATTTCAAACTCGCAAGCCTCATAATCCTGTTCTATCTCAAACGTAAGCTCCTTAAAGACCGGCTCGCCCCCCGGGCTGTCTGCCTCAGTTTCTGTGCCGGTATTTACCACTGATCTATAAATTATGTTTTTTCTCATTTACTGTCTCCAATAATCTCCTTAAAGCTATCGAACCCGATCCTCAAAAAGTCATGCGCGTTTATAACCTCCAAATCATTAGTCCACCAGGTTCCTCTCTTTTCGCCGGCTTTAAAAAAGGCATAATAGATTGGATAGACTGCTCTCTTTCTTCCATTTATTTTCCGATAAGCCGTATCGTCTTTCTTGACAATGGGTTCTCCCAGTCTTCGGCAAATCATACTGAACTCCTTTTCCTGATGTCTGTCTATTATTTCAACCGCCATCCTCCTCTCGCTAATCTTATCCAGATCAACAAATCTTCCCTTTTGCATTAAGAATTCCCCCTTTATATATCACGTATAGTATACTATATTATGCGTATTTTTCAATATACACATTGTGCATTTTTGATAGAAATTAAGTAATTTTGAGACTAAAAAAGGGAAAAGTATAAAAAAATAGTTCCCATCCATATTGACACTTTCTTGAATTCTGATATATTACAAATAGGCGTGTGTATATTTTAAGGAGATTAGTATGATAACTATGCAACAAAAAGCAACTCGACTTGCACATTTAAGAAGCAGTAACAACATGACACAAAAAGAAATGGCAGAAAGGCTTTCGGAGCTTTCTACCCGAAAGGAACCGCTCACCGTATCGACTGTCAGTTCCTGGGAAACCGGAAGAAGGCAGCCCAGCCGCGAAATGATTGACTGTATCGCAAAGCTCTTCCAGGTTTCGGCAGATTATCTCGAATGCCTGACCGATGAGCCAAATGGTTCAGCCTGCTCCCTGCCCCCAGAACCTGAATATGAAAATCAAATATCGATTCCTATGGATAAGATCGCTACTCTGGACGGTAAACCTGTGTTCGTTTCTTTTAAGAACCATGCCCATGAAGACCAGTGGGGCATTGTAAATATGGATCGTAGCTCATTTATCTTAAGGAATGGACTGTTGCGCTTTACAGACCAGACAATTGACCAGATATTTGTCTCAGAACCCTATTTCGCTTATATTAAATCGACACAAAGCAATTTAAGTCTTGATATGTCCAAGCTATTGAATACCAAAAAATATGTGTGGATTGAAATGACAACATCAAACAGCTATGTGCGCGGTCTTTATAACGGGTGGTTTCATCACAATGAGACCCATTCGTGCCTTATCAACGAGAAAGGATTAACCCTTCCCTATGAAGGTTTAGGAATATCTTTCCATGCTTATCCCAACAGGAAAATGTGCTGAAACATGCTACTTACCAGCTGGCTGTCAAACCAATGATCTGAAATCATAGAGCGACAGCCTTATTTATTTTACAATTCTTTATTGTCTCCGCATACTCTCATTGGATCTATGTCATTTTTATTTACTTTTCTCTTATTCGGTGTTATTTTATGTGTACTACACCATATAGTAAATAGGAGGCTGATATGATCCAACTAAACCCAAAATCCACCTGTACCAAATGCAAGCGTTTCATCAACCTGTCACTCCCATACTGCCCTTATTGCGGAACCGAAAACAAAAAAACTGTACCAAAACCAAAAAAGGAATCCGATAAGTCTGCCCGGCCCTCTGCCGATGCCAACACCCAAGACAAACGTTCCAAAATACAATGGTCAGACGAAACCAGCCATAGCACCGTTGATTATGCTTCTATGTATGATGCGGCAGGAACCTATAACCCCAACTATGACGGATATTACAACGACACTCTGCCCCAAATCGCTGATGAGATAGACAGCCTGCTGGCCGGAAAAGAAAAAATTGTCTTGAAAGCTGTTTTTTCTCTGACATCCATAGCCGCGATTATCGCATATCTCATACTGACCCTTTAGAGAGGTATCCATATGTTTTTTAATAAATTTTCATTTACATTTTTAAAAGGCCTGCCTGAAGATCTCAGCGAAGCCTTAAGCAACCGCGCAGTCAGTATGCTGCTGCTCTCTATAACATTTTTTACTACTACTCTCTTCCTGAAGAAAACAGTGCTGGTTATTTCTTCTCTGGTAACACTCTTTTTTCTGTGGGCTACCTTTCTGTATATCCTATATCTGATCAAGAGAGATAGGCTGCTTTATGTAAAAGGAATCTGTACGGAGCTATATGAAAAAAAACTTTTCACGCATAGCTGCGCATGCTATGTCGTTTTTGAAGCAAACGGCTATAATTACAGGTGCGGTACAAGCTATAAAAGCATGAAAAATATAAAGGAAGGAATGTATATAGCCGTCTATGCTGCCGAAAGCTCCATTTTACAGGATACACATGGATGTATTCAAATTCTGCACCCTATTTTTCTGTTGCCCTCGTATAACAGCGATACCTGAAATGTCTGTTGCATATTATCTACAAAATGGTATAATATACATATGAATAAGATTTAGATTTTTCCATTTTTATTTAGCGGCAAACTTTGCTTTGCTGCTTTTTATTGTTAATAAAAACTTGCAAAATTATAAGGCTATCAGCGCCAAATAAGGAGGATGAATGGTAACTGAACGAAGCATCAAACGAAAAAAACAGGTTCTTATAGATTTCGGGCTCTCAGAAGAATCCGTAGAAAAGCTTTTTAAAGATAAGGAATTTGATTCCACAAGAACCTTAGATTGTTATGCAAATCAAATACTGATAAAAATGTTTGAAGAATGATTGCCATATACAGAAAGGACTTAAAATGTATAAGTTAAAAGACGAAGAAGAACGGATGCTGGCATCAAACGAGGTTCACGATTTTTTTGCGGAGCAGGAAAGCGGGGATCAATGGATTATCGTATATACGAATGAGCTTGAAGTATTGCCGCTGGAAAATAACGATCTGACAATCTATATGCAAAATGCCTTTCATTTCAAAACCCGCTCCGGCTTTACCATAAAAGGATTTGCCAGCGATGTAGAGGAAGAAGAGATCCTCACCTCCATGAGGTCAACAAAAACCTGCATCATAGTCCCTATAAACAATGAAATGTGTATGTATCCCCTGCGTTATACCGCATGGAGCCACCTCCAGGATCGCTCAGGTATTACAGGCGGGTCAATCTCATCATTAAAGGCTCGGAAACGTGCAACAGAAATGCCGCCGGCTACAAGGTGCCAGTGCCTGAATGACGGGCTGACTCTCTATAAGGATAAAACCCTTGTACTCATCCGTAACGGGAAAGTTACGGCACTATTATCGGGAGACGAAAACGATTATTCCGTCATGCCTGTTATTAAATTACTCAATATCCTGGAAAGTGAACTCACAAATTCTTACCAGGGTTATGAGCTGACCGGCGCTGTGGCTACCCACGAAATCGCATCCGCAACATACGATCTGCATGATGCCGATCTTGAAAAAAGGATTATGCAGATTCTTTCGGACAATGGCCAGTTATTTTCTAATGTAAAAGTGCAAATCCGCCTTACCACATCCGACGTTGGGCTCTGTGCAGCGCGATTATCCCCTATCATTCTGATCGATCATTATGTAATGCCCATCGGAAGGAGCCTGTATGTCAACCATAAGGGCGGAGCCAAAGCCATGTCGCTTTATACTGATATTGTACGCCTTTTACTGGCGAAATACAGAGAAAACATTTCTAATCTCCGAAACCTTATGAAAGTGGCCATACTTCATCCCGCAGACTGCCTCAGAAACACATATACCGCTCTAAAGCTAAAAGGCTATTCTGCAGAGTTAAACCAGTGTGTTGAAAGGATCCGGCAGGAACATGCCGATTCCTGCACAGGATACGATATTTACTGGTATCTCAATGAAATATTGTATCTGGCTGAAGAAAATGCACGAAAGAAGCCTGCCGGGAAATCATCCTTTGACGCTTTCCTTGACGCACAGGAAATTATCGCCGAGGTCTTATTTATGGACTTGAAATTGCTGGACTACTGAGCGTAGCAGACTCATATGTTTTCTGATTGAGTAAATTGCGGCGATATTTTATTGACGATCATTGAAAAGTTTTAAAACCCCTGGAGAAATTTCTGCCAGGGGTTTTTTACATAATGTCCACAATGACCTCAACTATTACCGTTTTACATTTTCTTGTAGTGAAGGCATTTACATGATAGAATGATGGCAGAATGGCAGATTTGGAAAGGGGTATAAAAATTATGGGGATAAAATTGCCGTTAGGCTTCGATCTTTTTGATAAGGTTCGTGAAAGTAATTGCTACTACATCGATAAAACCGGTTTTATCAGCGAACTTTTGGAAGAGAACTTTAAAGTGAATTTAATTACCCGTCCCCGACGTTTCGGCAAAACGCTGACCATGAGTATGCTCGCCAGTTTTTTTGATATTATGAGAGACAGCAGGGCTTATTTTGAGGGACTGGAAATTTCGCAAAATCCTGATTTATGTGAAGAGTGGATGAACAAATGGCCGGTGTTGTTTCTAACTTTGAAGGATGTGAATGGGGACTCTTTTGAGGATGCCTATGAGATGCTTTGCTTCTCCATTGCTTCTTTGTGTGGAGAACACGAATATCTGGCTTATAGCGAAAAGGTTCGTGACAGTGATAAGAAAATATTTACGCGGCTGATGTATCAGGAAGGAAATACAACTGATGTAAAGTCGGCTCTGGCAGTGCTTATCCGCATGATGGAATCCCATTTTGGCAGGTCTGTTATCCTTTTAATCGACGAATATGATGTGCCGCTTGCAAAGGCAAGCGACAATAACTATTACCCGCAAATGCTAAATACAATACAGAGTTTTCTGGGAATGGTCTGGAAAACAAATCCGGCTCTGAAATTTGCGGTGGTGACAGGATGTCTCCACATAGCAAAAGAAAGCATTTTTACCGGAGCTAACAATTTTATATCAAGATCCCTGTCGTCTAAATGGTATAACAGGTATTTCGGGTTTACGGAGGATGAGGTCAGGCGGCTGTTGCAGGAAGCCGGGCTTTCTGGATACCTTGATGAAATGAAAAAATGGTACAACGGGTATCTGTTCGGCGGTCAGGAGGTATATTGTCCATGGGACGTTATTAATCATGTGAGTTTGCTACAAAAGAACGCCGAGGCTAAGCCCGCCAATTATTGGAAGGATACCAGCCACAACCAGATTATCCGCCGTTTTATAGACAGAAAAAACTTGCAAGTGCAGGATAAGTTTGAAACGCTTCTTTCCGGGGGCGTGATTCAGGAGCATATCCTGGAGGACCTAACCTATGATTTTGACAATTCAACAGAGGAAAATTTGTGGAGTATCCTTTATTTGACCGGATATTTGACGGAAGCTGCGCCTGAAAACTTCCCTAAAGAGCTTTGCCCGGAGGAAGGAAAAACCGCGCTGCGGATCCCCAATGAGGAGGTCAGGAATCTGTTTGCTGAGACTGTGGCGAAATGGTTTTCTGACGGCATTTCAGGCCGGGACAGAACAAGGATGTTTCAGGCATGGTGGAATGGAGATGATCACCTGCTTACCCAGGAAGTGACGGATATCTTATTTACAACCATCAGTTATTTTGATTATAAAGAAGATTATTACCACGCATTTGTAACCGGTTTGTTTTCAGGAGCCGGTTATGAGGTAGTGTCCAATTCCGAACAGGGGACGGGGCGCGCGGATATTTTTGTGAAAGACAGAAGAAACCGGCGGGCACTCATCATTGAAGTAAAGCCCTCTAAGGGAGAGCACAGTATGGAAACGGACTGTACTGAGGCTTTAGAGCAGATTAAAAGACGGCAGTATGCCAGAGAAGCCCTGAAAGGATATGAGAAAGTGCTTTGCTACGGCGCCGCTTTTTTCGAAAAGCAGTGTCTGATAAAATCACAATAGAAGACGACACGCAGCCCAAATAAGTATATGGGCTGCGTAAAACATAGTCTCTTATCCGTCCATCTTCTCTATCAGTTTTTTCAGAGATTCAATATGTACCTCTTTATCCTTTAACTGCGGTTTTCCGTTTAACAGCAAATCGATCCGGCTGATAAAATAAGCAATTTCCCCATCCGCGCTGCTTATCTCAGCTTCTTTTTCCTCTGAATCAAAGGTATCATCAAAGGGCTCAAAACCGCCCTCCATCCCCTCCCCGAATGGCTCAAATTCAGAAATGCTTTTATCCTCCTGGACTTTATCTTGTACGGCGGCTTGAGGTGCCGGAATATCCTCATCTTCCCTTTCCTGCTCCTCCATCGCTTTTTTCTGCTGTTCTTTCCGCGCCAAAAGTCTGGTTGCCGTCTGATTGATCAGCATTTTTGTCAGCGATAAAATATTTCCGTCAGAGGCCATTCCTGAAAGGAGCCTATAAAGCTCTTTCTGGTCAGCCGCCGACAGGCCCACCACACTGTCAAAAATTGTATACTCGCAGTTTGGCTGCTTTGTATAATCCAAAAATTCGGGTATAAGATTTAACAGGGACAGGTATCTCTGCGCTGTTGTAGATGAGATATGAAAACGTCTGGCAAGCTCATCCCTTGTCTTTCCCTTAAATTTTTCATTACTAAGGACATTTTTCTTGTAGTAATCAAGCGCCTTGGCCCAGTTATAGGGAGTCATATTTCTCTGGAGCACATTACTCATGATAAGCCGTTTTGCTTTTGCCACCTTATCCGGTACGTCTTCCACAAAGCACGGAATCGTTCTCATATTATTTTTCAGAGCCGACTGGTATCTTCTGTGACCGGCAACAATCTCATAACGTCCATCCGGCTTTAGGTAGACTTCTATCGTCCCGTGGAATCCCTCTTCTGAAATATCCTGTGCCAGAGACTCAATACCGTCATAGCCAAAAATATCTTCATTATCTTCATTCATATCGATCAGAGTAACGTCTATCTCTTTCATCTCACCCATTGTATCCACATCCTTCCCTGTTTACTCTACTTCCTGTAATTATAAATGGATTGTAAAAACCCGTCAACTCGGCGGATTTTCCTTTTTGTCTTTGGTAAATTAATTTGACTTGTATTCAGAATTATGTATACTATACATATCTAATCATCCAGGAGGCGATAATATGACCATTTTAGGTATAGATGTCGGCAATTCAGATACCAAAAGCCAAAATACCATTTTCCCCAGCGGTTACGAAGGCCCCTATTCCTTCCAGCCGTCATTTTCTTCCGATTGCCTGAAATTTGAGGGAAAATACTATACACCCTCAGATGAGAGGCTGTTCTATTTACAGGATAAAACTGTAGATGAGCGGTGTATTATTCTTACCCTTATATCTATTGCCAAGGAATTAATCCTGCAGTTCAGCGCCTCTCCGGATGCGGAAAGAACATCCATCCAGAAATCCATATCGGAGATCAGACATATCGCCCTTGGAGCCGGGCTCCCGGTTGCCCACTATAAGAAAAAGTATATCGAAAACCTCCTTGCGTATTACCAAAGATATATGGGATCAGGCATAACCTTTTCTTATAATGACTACTGCTTTTCATTTATTATGGATGCCTGCAGGATATTTCCCCAGGGAGGAGCCGCCGCCGCATGCAGTTCAAATAAAATCGCCGCTGTATACAATACTTATTATGTCATTGACATAGGCGGATATACAGTAGACGTTGCACAGTTTAAAAACGACATCCCTTCCAGAGACAGGCTTTCACTGGAAATGGGTATTATCACCCTTTATGACAGTATTATAGAAAAAGTATTTACAGAGTGTGATATTCAAATCGATTATGATTCTGCTGAAGCCGTGCTTCACGGCCAGAATACTATCCTGCCTGAAAAAGCAATCGGCATAATAAAAGAACTTGCATACAAACATGCAGGGAATATCCTGAACTACTTAAGGCAGCAGAAAATCCACTTTGATTCCCATCCCTGTCTTTTTGTCGGAGGCGGTTCTGTCATGCTGAAAGATTCAATCATGAACAATCCGCTGATCAGGAAAGATGCTGTCCAATTTATCACTGACACAAGAGCAAATGCAAAGGGATACGCACGCCTTATGAGCATGGAATACCCACAGGAGACTCCAGCATGAAATCAAAACTGAAAAAATACTTATATTTTGACGCTTCGGATTCCCGGCAGGCCGAGATTTTTTTCCTCCTTGACAAGGCACGGTACTTCCAGACAAAGCTGATCGTAAGGCTGCTCGGCGACTTTTTTGAAAAGCATGGTATAACCCGGGACACGCCCCCTGAGCAGATTAAGGTCATTGTGCAGCTTTATCTGACAAAGAACGCATCGACGGTTCTTCCAGTGTCCCCTGGAGCTGCCTTCACTCCGGATGAAATAACAAAAATATTTATCTCTCTCCTGCCACAGATTAAATCTGTCGAACATACCGCCTCTTCCATCCCAGGCTGTCCTCCTGACCATCTGCAGCTGCAGGCCTTACCACCTGCAGCTATAAAACAACTGAAAGAGGCGGACACGGAAAATGACAGAGCCCTTTTGCCTAATGCCCCTGAAGCAGAAATAGCCAAGCTGAAACATATGGCACAGGGATTTTTATCAATGGCAGGCGAATGATCCGTCTCCGCATTCATGTGTTCATTGTGGACACCTTTTGCTTTATTCTATATACAAATTCAATATGATCGATTGGAGTCTGACTATGAAAATGAAAAAATATAAAAACCAGCATTTTTTAACGAATCTCCCTGTTCTTTTTACCGCAGCCTCTTTGACGAAACGTTCCTTTTATGCTGCTGCAACCGAACTCGGAAAAAACATAGAAAATACCAGCGGCAGGCTTTTATCAGAGGTTAAGGCGATTTATTGCGGCTCCCTCTGCTGGCTGCTTCTTGCAATCAACATATGTATCCTGTTTTTTTCCAAAGATGATAAGATGATCAGCTTTTCAAAAAAAGCAATTTTCGGCGGAATCATCGCATATGCAGCATTACAGATTCTGGTAAAATCATCCGGCGGCTCTATTGGCTCCACAATCAACAATATTTCAACCTGGATGGGCGGCTGATCTGACTCCAAAGCCCAAACATTATTAATATTCAGAGAGGTAAGTTTAGCATGCCCTTTTTAGATTTTATCGTACAGGCAACCGAATCCGTTGGAGAAAGATTTTCAAAATTTACGGAAGGCTGGGATCCGTCCTCCTTACTTGGCGATGCCCTGGAGGGCCTGACCAGCACCGCTTTGGTAGATCCTCTTATGGAAGCTATCGTGACTTTTTTCTATAAACATGTGGCGGACAATTTTATCTTACTGATAGATTTCCTGCTCAGCCAGTTTAGCCCCTCATCCAATTTTGCCTATGAAATGTTTGGTATCACTGATGGATATAACAGCCCTCTATTTAATGTTTTTTATTATATTGCCACTGCCCTGTTGTTTTCCATTTTTGTGTTTAATCTGATCTGCATTTCCTTTGGCCCTGTTATCGACCAGAAAAACGGCGTTTTTGAGTCTGTTGAAAGGCTGCTGGTCTCTGCCGTACTGATTCTGGCAATAAGGCCGTTTTTGGGGTTATTAAATACTACGGCAGATTCTATTGCGGATCTTACCTCTGCGACAATAATAAGCGGCCTTTCACTGACAAATACCGGTGTTTTTGACGCTCTGGACAGAAAATTTACAGCTATATTTCTCGGCCTGTTTCTAATCATCCTGTTTCTTGCAATTTTGATCGAATTTATTAAACTGGTTCTCTCCATTGTGGAAAGATATATTGTAGTTTTTCTTCTCCATATTGCTTCGCCTGTCGGGGCCTGCTTCTTTGTCAGCAGATCAACCTCTTCCATCTGCAGCAATTATATCAGGATGTATATCGCACAACTGTTTTTACTGATCATGAATAAATTCTTCCTTTATATGTTCGTCGAAGCAGTCGGGCAGCTGGCCTTTTTATCCTTTATCGGCTGCCTGTCCCTGATTGCATTTTTAAAATGCGCCCAGAGAATAGACGGCTACATGAAATCACTGGGGCTCAGCGTTGCCCAGACTGGCAGCACCCTTCTTGGCTCCCTAGGAGGCGGGATCATTGCCATGGGCGCTATGATAAAAGGAGGAAGGAGCGGCGCCGGCTTTATCGGCCAGAGGCTTGCTGTGGCAGGCGCGAAATCAGGGGACTTTGGGATGACCCGCGTAGGCACGCTGATCAAGGGATTCTCCACAGGCCAGCCAGTCCCGGAAGCAAAATCATTTTCGACATTTGGTGAACTGGGCGGGTTTGCCAATATTTCATCTGAAAATGCAAAGGCAAACAAGGCCTTTCTTAATCTACTGCAATCCGGCAACTACAGGACAGCCATGAACGCCCCTGCCCGATTACAGACTTCTGCTATTAAATCAGCCTTCACTGCTGAAGGCGACGACATATTTAAATCCGCTACCGGCTTCCATACAAAGGACATCAAAAGCGCCCAGGTAATGTATGACGGTTCCATCAAGGGAGTCATCATGCACCAGGCTACAAACGGGAAATCATATTCTTATAACTTTACTGCCAGTCCCTCTTCCCAGGGAATCGGAAATAACGTTGCATCCATTAACGGCCCGGGAGGAAAGATGTATGTTTCTACCTCACCTACTGAAAACAATGATTTTTCCGGCATAGAATTTTCCAACCTTGACTTTTCTCAATATCATGACAGCCAGGTATCAGAGGTGGCATCTGTCACCGGTGCAAAAATAGACAATCGTATGTGGCAGGATATGGGCGTTAAAAGCTGCATTGTCAATGAGGACAATATTCTGATTGCCAGGACAGCCAATGGGGATGAAGTGGCCGCCTGCAATCTGGCAACCGGCTCCTCTTATTATAAAGGGATAAACTCAAATCCCCTAGTTAAAAATCCCCTGCCGCCTTTTTCAGCCACCGATATTCTGTCATCCCCTGTCGCAAGGTCACTGCCTGCCGGAGCTTCTGTCATTGATAATTCCTTTGTTGTCCATGATAAATCCCCTGCAAATTACCATGCCACCTTTGACTGGAAAAGCAATACGGAAAGCGGTCAGGCAATCATCAAAAGGCCTGCTCCGGATGATCTGCTCCCAGGCTCCAAAACCCATCTGGTAAACATGGGCAAAGAGAACGGCCATTATAAAGTGACGATAAGGCCCCGCAAACAGTCCAATACAAAAGTTCCAAAATAAATTTCAGGCAGGTACACCTTATGGATCCCTATAACGAAGATTCTTCAAAAGAGCAGGAGCAAAGAAGAACTGGCAGTCCGGCTTCACCTGAAGACCTGCTCCATAAAACCCGAAATTTCATCCCCGACAGAAAAGCCGACAGGCTCCCGAATTCCCACTCTGGCAAGCCACGCACTGTTAATGCCGCCAGTACGGCTGGAAGTGCATCTGTCGGGGCTGCCGAAAGCGGAGCCGCTGCAGCCGGGGGCATGGCAGGAAATAGTGTTGCTGCCGGGGCCGCCGGAGCCGCAGGCACCGGAGCAGGCAGTGGAGCCGCCGCTGGAGCTGCTGCAGGCAGCGTTGCCCCAGGCGCAGGCACGGCCATTGGCGCGGCAGTCGGCGCTATGGGCGGCACTGCTGCAGGCGCAGTTAAAAAGGGGCGTCAGAAAAACGATTTCTATGAGGCTCCTCAAAAAGCCGAATCTAAAAAAACAAAAAAGCCTTTTGAACACTCCGGAACTAAAACCACCGCCCTTGACGAGAACTTCGGTATAAAAATCATGACATTCTCGATCGCCCTGTTTCTTGCCCTGGCACTGACGCTGGCTGTTATATTGGATTTCTTCATTAGCGGAATTGCTTCCCCTGTTATGCTGATGTTCAAGCAAATTACTTCCCATAAAGACCCTGGCAGTCAGTTTCTCGAAGATTGCGGGACTGCTGCTCCCTGTTACGAAGATATTGTCAGATGCTTTCGCTTAAAGCTTCAAAATGCCATGAAAAAGGCTTATACAGAAACCTGCTACAAAGAGGTCTACCAGATTGCCGTTGAGCAGGAATTTGATCTTGACCTGACCCTTGCATCCTATAATGACACGGAAATTCCTTATATTTTTACCGGACAGGGATGTAATGTAAATTATGCGGAAATTATGTATCTGATCTCCATGTCACCAGAATATAGGGTAATCTACACCCAATTCGACTATACAACCTTCTGCAATCTGCTAAATGAAGATGATTTCCTGAGATGCCTGTATGATCTGGATGTAACCAAGGCCGAAAAAAAGATTTATGTCGGGGAATCGGCAGATGCCTATTATGAGACAGTCATCTATGGGGAAGTACATATCGATCACTATCCGCTGAAAAAGCTGTATGACTTTTTCAATGTTGATCCCTATGGGAAAAATGAAGATATTCCATCTATGACGAACCAGCAGGCGATCGGCAACCTTGAATACATAGCACGGCTTTATTATGAAGCGTCCGATTGGGGCAGTTCAGAGCGGACGGCCCTCTCCGACTATAAAAAATATACCGGTACTCTAAACTATGACATACAGAACATTTACGAAAAAGATGTCCAAAGATATTCTGCTTTCTCAGACCGGGAGGTTTATATGGATATGCCCGAATATAAGCAGAATTCCCCTGCATGGGGAGGTCTTCCCTATGGTTCGTCCACCATCAGTAAGCTTGGATGCTGCCTTACTTCCATGTCCATGGTATGCACTTACTTTACCGGAGAAAATATCACTCCTGATGTCCTAAGCGCTTACATCCGTTCCTTCCACCATGGAGAACTGTATCGCGATCTTATCGCAGAACATTACGGATTCAGGCAATATACTGATTCCTCCAGCTTTAATATTGAAGCGGTAATGGGAGAACTGGTTAATAACAGGCTGGTCATTGCACATATCAGGGGAGGTGCTTTGGGAACAGGAAAATATGGACACTTTGTTGTACTAAACGGCTTTTCTACGGAAAAGGCCTGTTACTATGTCAGGGAGCCGGCGGGACGGCTTTCAGATACGGTTTCCATGGCCCAGGCCGCCGAAGTTTTTGATGCCTTTCGCTCTTATGGAATTTAAGGGGATTTATCATGAAAAAAATATATCTTTTAGTCATACTTTTTGCATTTATTATCTGCTTTGGGACATTGCTTATCGCCAGCCATATGCGTAAACCAAAGGTTATTTCCTCTAATGGACGGAATAAAGAAGTCGAAAGTCTCTTTCATTTTCCAATCCCTTCCCCTTCTGATGAGCCTGAGGATAATTACACCGGAGCCATTGATGACGGATTCACAGCCCAGGAATATTATGTTGGCTTTACTAATCTGAACACGGTTTATGATATTCTTACATTACAGGCTCTTTCCGATATTTCTTCCGAGGCTGCCAGGTACCTTAATAACCATGGTTTTTGCGATATACATTCACTAACCGTCATTGAGGATTCGATCATATCTGACAGGTCTTACCCTTACTTCCTCTGCAGGCTTGAAAATAACTCTGAAATCTGCCTGGAGATACGATATGATGTTGAGTCAATGCGTTTCCTTTTTGACCTTATCAGTCAATAATGTTTGGTGGATTTTAGAAGTACTCTTCTATTTTCTATATAATGTCCCTATTAACAGGGATTCTCACGAAATGACAGTCTTGTCATTTCTTATTGACTATTCTGGTCTATATATTTTTCATATATTTATTAAGGGTTCTGAAAATCTTCTGCTTATGTTTTCTTTGATTTTTTTTCACTTTAAGGTATAATATTACTATTCTTCTTATTCGCTATTCAGGAGGCAATTTATGGCATACCCTAAGCAGTTAATTTCTTCATTAAGTGAACAGATAAATGAAAAACTTTTAAATTTCTTCGAGATCGAAAATCGGAAATATTTTCAAAACTATGCCGATCTGAATGATATAGTTGAAAATACTCTGTGGCAATATATAAAAAATGAAACGGAGAAATCAGAGCTTCGGTCCGTTTATGGTGTGCAGGTAAAACAGCGCAGGCAAAAAAGGCTCAGATGGATGGAATCTTTCAAAAAAAATCTGGAAGATTACCCATCTACGGACAAAAAAAATCCTTTCTACTCCATTTACCGTAACTATGACGAGCTTCCTGGCCACAGCTTCCTCAAATTATATGATGCCTCGGAGGTTGAAACCGTTATTGATAATTATAAAAAAGCTCTGGAGGGATGGATCGATAACGATAAGAGCCTGCTTATCGATTACCCTCTTATTTCAACCAAAACAGATAACCAGGTTCTGACCTCCTTTAAAACCGACCTTGTTATCAACTTAATTGATATTATCATGGACTCCCTGGACGGCAATATTGAGTCCTACTTTGCAAAAAAACCAGATATTTTGTTGGAAAATCCCCTTTTTGCGGCAACCAAATTCTCAATACCCTTCAAGGCCTCCCTTGATTCCTATGTGGCGGATCTGATCAATTCAGACAGCAATGACATGGTTTTTCAGATGCTGGTTAATCACGAACCTGAGCACATGGAAGAAACACAAAATTTCAGAGTCTTTGATCCAAAGGACAACCAGCTGCTCCTCACGCTTATAAACAATATCAAGCTGGACTTTTATGACAGTAAGGCCGTTGCCATTGAGGTAGGCGCACTTGCCAGATCCCTAAATGCAAAACCGAATAAGCGCTGCTATGAGGATGTGAAACAAAGGCTCCATAATATGGCACGGACAGGATTCCGCCTCAGTAAAAAGGATAATCCGGGAAATCCCATCTTCACCTTCAATTTCTTTGACAATGTCCTGACACAGGAACAAAACGGAAAAGAATACGCGATAGTAACTTTTGGCAACGTGCTCTATGAGGCAATCACCAAAAAGAAAATGATAGCGGTTACTTCTAACAGCTATAACTCGCTTGATCTGGAATTAAGTAAGCTGCTCTACCATAATCTCCAAAAAGAACGGATCTTACTATCCACCTCTTCCGTTCCGGACGATAACGGATTCCTTTACAAAAGCTATGACTATTCTTACTTCCAGCGGATCATTCTTTTTAAGAAAAAAAAGAAAGCAGACAATATTTTATTGTTGAAAAAAGCTTTGGATGAATTTGTTGATAAGAAAATTGCTCTGGCAAAATTTGAATATGTACAAAGCCAGGGGCTCTTCCACCTTTATTATTTTCAGCTCTCCGAAGATGAAACGGCTGATCTGGTGAATAACAATGAAATCATCAATTTTCCTACCCTCAGTGATTCCCTCTCCAATTCCGCCACGGATTAAATTAGAGTATGCAGGAGGCTGAACTTTCTCAGACCTCCTGTTTTTATGATAATTCATTTTTATGTAATAGTTGTATTTTTTGATACTATTTTCTTCGCCATTTTATTATCATTACTATTTCTCCTTGCGGGCAATAAAATGATACCTTTTTCTTCGCCATTTTCACATTGATTTGAGTAAATAAATCATGATTCACCATTCTATGAATTCATTTTCTAATGCAATTCTCCATTTAATGAAGCTATTTTTTACGCCGTTTTATAGGATCTTGCTTATACTCTACAGGACTAAAAAATGAAACCGTATTCTTCGCCGTTTTCTAATTATAATTTGGGATAAAGAGAAGTATTTGAAATATGAAACCTCTTTTTACGCCTTTTTTTCATTTATAAAGTTGTTATCAGCATACTACTCATCTTTTTCTTGATCTTTGCTCTTCTTAATCAAAATTTGCTATGTTACAGCCTCTTTTTCGCTTACTTTGTTGACGCTGAAAATTTATAAAAATGAAACCATATTTTACGCCATTAATGTCTTTTTCTTAAGATAAAGAAAAAATACTCCCTTTTTCTACGCCGTAATAAGGCACCCACATCTCCTATGATCTAAAATAGGTATTTATTTTATAAAATGAAACCTCTTTTTGCGCCTTTTTGACCAAATTTATTTATTTTTCTCTGCAGATAAAATAGAGACCTTTTTTTACGCCATTTTTGATATAAAAAGCAATTTTTTGCATAATGCAAAAAATACTCAATACGAAACTTCCTAAATTTCCAAAATAGCACCTTTTTTTGCGCCCTTCTTTATTTTTAATTCTAATTTCTATGCCACTATTTAAGGTTATAGAAATTGAAACCAATTTCTACGCCTTTCAATTTTCCTTAATTTTCTGTTATGCGTTATTTTTAATGCTTTTTATAAAATTTTTAACCTGATCCGGTCTTTTTTACTTTATTTTGAACCCTGTTTTTACGCCAATTACTTAAAAATCCTATATACGGGCAATTTTACTCCCCCATTTTTCGCCTAAATAACTCGAAAATTTTTTGAAAAATTTTATTCATTAGAAAATCATTGTTATTCTCAGCTTTTTGACTCCTGAAACCTTTTTTTACGCCCTAATGAATCATCACTCAAAAAGGCTATTTTACCAGTTTTCATAAAAAATATCCCTATTTTTACGCCTTTTAGGGCACATTTACAAATAAATATTTTATGCTTATAATGCTTTTGATAGTACTATATTATGTGCTTTGAAGATCAAACTCTACAATATTTATTTATGATCAGGAAGGAGGCCCCATATGGAACTGAATAATTTTGCCCGTATTGGAAAAGGCGTCCTCACAAAATCGATCGGTCTTCAAAAGAATTATGTTGAAGTCTATGAGAAAAGGGATGATAAACTAAATGAAGTGCAGTCCCACTGCCAGGAGTGTCCTGTTTTCCAGGCAAAAAAACACTTGCAGGAATATGGCCTTCAGGATGCCTATGAAGAAATACACTGCCAGTGCAAAAACTGCTCGCAAGCCGTTTATGAGCCCTCTTTTGAAGTCAAGCGTAAGTACATCAATGAAAAAAATATGTACGGTTATCAGCCTACGCTTAAAAGCAATGCTATCAAGCTGCTTTTATTATATCACTTCCTTCAGCCAGATTCTCTTGGTTTTATAAAAAACGTGAGCATCAAAGAACTGGCGGAGCAAGTCGGTTGTACTCCTGCTACAATCCGCCACTCAAACCAGCTATTATCCCAATATGATTATTGCTATATTTCCGAATCCGGATTGTATGATAATCATATTAATATCCTGCTTCCAGAATACAGGAACTATCACAAAACCGCAAATGAAGGCGGACGTGGCTATATTACTATGTCTTCTGAAATGATGCTGGATTTGCTTACGATCGGGAAACTTAATACACTGCGTCTTAATTTAAAAGGCATTCTCGAAATAGATAATGCCTCTTTTGGTAACGCCCAAAATCCATCTGCTTCTTCTGCCACACCATCTTACAAAAAGCTGCGGGGCTTTCTGCCAAAATATTGCAAACGAAATGTCATTGTCAAAGCTCTGGGGCAAAATGATTCCATTTTCAATTTTACCTACTATGATAAGGCTGTAACTTTCCAGATTAAACTCAAATATGCTCAAAAAAATATGCGGGAAGCCATGACCGAGGAAGCTACAGAAGAAATCAAGACCTTTGTTCGCTGCATGAATGAAGTTTTCAATGAAGCGGGCCATCATTACATCCATGGAATTAATCCTGACACTGACAACAAGCTGTCCAGGCTTCATATTACAAGCTTCTTTTCATATCCACTATTAGAACTCTCCGATCAGGATTATAAAGATCTTGCATCCATGAGCGTTCAATACAGCAGTAAGCTGGTACATAATGCAATATCAATCGCGTATAACCAATATACTATTTATGGTAAAAAAATAAAGCAATACGGAGCCTTGATACGATCTATCATCCGAAACATGACTGTTTACAAAAATGCTTCCTGATCATTTAAAAACAGCATTATTTCTTATACATGAAAATCCAAAATATTTCTTCTGAGCATTCTTTTTGTCATTCCCCTGCCCTATTTCCCTTTTCCAGATCAGCTTACTATGGCTATTCTGCATTTATCTTCTTTATTATTTTTATTGCGTCATATTTCAATCTTTATTGCGATATTATTGTCTTCTTTTATTATCCACACCTGTAAATTTTTCGTCCCAATTTATATCTTTTCATCCTTATACATATTTTTTAATCCATTCTTCAATATTTTCATCTTCAAATTTGATAAATTCGTCTCTATTTATATTATTTCTTCCACCCTTTCTTTCTGTCATCCTTAAAAAATAGGCTTTTTATTGATATTTAAAGTATTCTGGGAAAAATGATTTACCAATTATTGTTTAATTAATGAATAAAGAATGTTTTATATATGTAATATATATGATAGTATGTTATATATCATTCTTACTTACCTGCTATTTACAGAATAATTTTTCCCTATCCAAATCCCCTTTGAATCTGTCCCATGTCCGATTTGTTTTGTAACTCCAATTGGCATATCGTTTCCGGCATATTTTCGGACAAGTGTTTCAATAGTTGGTTTATATTTTTTTTCCTGCATTTCTGTAAAAGTCCCCAACAAAATACCCGCTACTTTCCGGAAAGCACCAAGCTGTTCTAACTGACTCAAATACGATTCCATCAGCTCAGTCGTTCCACTGTAACTTTCCAGTAGTAAGAGTTTGTCTGTAAGATTCGGCAAATATTCAGTCCCGGCGAGTTTAAGAAAACAACCAATCGTCTATCCGAAATAGATCATCGTTACCACTTATGAGACTGTTTCGTAAATCCATAATCTGCTGCTCCCCATGATTATAGATCAAATTCCTTATTTGATATAACACAGAAGCTTTTCCTGTCCTGGCATAGATCGCATTGATTACCGTCGTCAGGTCGCTATATCCCCAGAATGTTTTATCACTGTCTGCTATTACCTCATAATTCAGATAAGGTAATACGCCATTCACCATGTCGCCTCCGGAAATATCAAATATTCCTTTGATCTCATCGTCCCGGTAAAAATCCATAAGAGCTTTGGCACGTTCTTGTCCTGTGCCGGTTGCACCCTCCTGTGACACATAGATATGATCGCTGAATACTGGATGTAAACCGAGAGATCCTAGAACTTTACTTAAATGCGAGATATTTCCTGTATTTTTTCTGTTCTGTCCATTCGAACAACAGACAATTCCTATTTTTGATCCGGCATTTATCATATTATGACTGGCATGATGTTTGTAGAGACAAAACACCATGTTTCCTTTCCTTTTTGTTTGTCTGTCATTACTTCCCTATCCCCTCCCAATATCTAAATGCAGTTATAAATAAAGTGTTCATATATAAGCCCATTATCGTAACCGCACTGACAAATTTGTCCGAATATGTTTTTATTATTGTATCTTTTTTCGAGGGATAATACAAGTGACAAATATAGGTGAAAGAATATATGTATTGTAAATATTTCATATTTGATTTTTTAATAAGGTTTAATTATTAGTTTAAACGAAAGGAAAATATATTAGAATTGTTTGTTCTAAAATTTTTCCACTTGGTGGAAAATTGTTTGTATAAATATTTTATTGGGGTCAAATACATCTAGTTGCAGAGCGTACGCTTATTCTCGTTGCCTATTCTACGATTACCCTCTGCTTCACCTCCGGAAAAGGTTTCATACATTTCGACTGAGCCACCAAGCTGGTAAATATTTTTTCGTGCATCATAGCACAAGGGATTTTGTATAGGAGAATCCAGGCAGCTTTGAGTTTTCCGTAATAATGCTGGTGATTGCAGATGCCTGATGGTGGCCCGCTGGGCACTGACATAAAAAAGTCTGCCACCATGAATTATGATAAAATGTTGCTCCCATATTTAGGACACACAAGACTCGGGCCATTTCAAATGGAATAATGTCTGCTCATAATCTTATTTGATTCCATTCTTGGATTGGATTTCAATAAGGCGCGGATGATCTATAAAACTATTTTTTATAAATTCCACTTGGCGGAATTTTTCAAGTAGTAAATTTGAAAAAGAAGTAATATTAGTAAAAAAGAAGAATATAATATTTAATATATAGCTTTCAACCATTAATGCTTAATTTTGGTATAGATTAAATTAGATGAATAATTGGAAAGGGAAAATTCCACTTGGCGGAAAAGTATATATTATTTTCTAATGGTATAGAATCACTTTCGACTTATATCCAATGAAAAAGTATATAGCATAAATTCCACTAAGTGGAGAATAAAACAATAAGCAAAACGAATTACCTTTTACTTTTCCACCATACGGAAAAAATATGCAATACAAATTCCACTTAGTGGAATTATAAAACAAAGTACAAATAAAAATATAATTAAAATTTTCCACCAAGCGGAAAATCATTCTTCATTGTCTTGATTATTTATCATAAATAAAGTATGATTGAAAAAGTACAAATAAGAAACCATTTTATTACCTTCAGAAGAAAGGGGTTACATACATGTCTAATATTTCATGGAAAGAACGGATGGAAAAGTTGTTAAAAGAAAAAAACTGGGATGAAAAAGATTGGCACCGGGCTCTTTCATTAAACCAGTGGGCATTAGGGAATCTGATGAATATGGATTTATCAGGAGTTGACGAGGCTGCACTTGAGCAGATTTACAATGATACAAAGAAAGCATCCCTGGATGAGAAAATGCTTCGGTTTGAAAATCCGGTTATTATTGCGATGTGGACACACAAAGGGGGGACCGGTAAATCAACAACAGCAATTAATTTGTCCTATGAACTGGCCTCACGGAATTATAATGTATTGGCAGTGGATACGGATAGTCAATCGGATCTGACAAGCGTTCTTTATCCGGAATATCTGGAGAAGGGGGAATCAACATTCTATGACGCTTTTATGATGCGGGAAGACCTTGTTGAAGATGGTTATACCTTCCATACATCTTATCCCAATTTAGATATTGTGGTGGGCTCTGCTAAAAGTGAGGGGCTGGAAGGAAGTATGAGTACAATGGAGGAGGTTTACCGCAATAAAATTTGGAATAAATGTTTAAAAAGCATTCGTAAAGCAAATTATTATGATTTTATTATTGTGGATATGGATAAATCATCAGGCCTCATGAATAAAGCCATTTTGTCAGAAGCAGATTATGTCCTTTCGCCAATTGAATCACCAATCTTCGCAATAAAATCGGTACCTCCAATTTTAGCGCAGATTGAAGAGGTGAAAAAGATAAACCCTAAATTAGAGTTACTAGGGTTATTGTTTAATAAAGTGGATTTTCGGAAAAAGAGATCTTTTTCTGAATCGGCAAGTTTGGTGGAAGAACTTGCACCAGGGTATGTATTGAAAAATTTTATAAAAAATGATTCTAATATTGACAATTCGCAAAAAGAACATATGCCATTAGGTGTATATAACAGAAATAGCATTGCTAATAAACAAATGATTGAAGTTGTAGATGAATTAATAGAAATAATAAGAAAAGAGAAAGTAGAGGTATAAATTTATGGCAGGAAAAAAGGGAAGTATAAATAATGCTGATTTTCTGAGTCAAATTGCTCAGTCATCAAGAAATTCAACGAAAGAAGTACATAGAGTATTAGCTAAAGCAAAGGAAGAAGAACTTATAGAACCCGGAAAGAAAAAAATACAATATATAGATGTTGATATGATGGAGGATGCTCCTGAAAACTGGAACAGATATCCTAAGTTAAAGGACAGTCAGCTTGATAAATATCTTGAGCTTAAATTATCAATTTACGAAAAAGGAGTAGAGGAGCCCTGCATTTTATGGCAGCAAATTGACGATACCTATATGATTCTTGCAGGGCATAACAGAAGACAGATTTGCAAGGAAATAATTTCAGAAAATAAAGATACCAGAGGGTTTGAGGAAAGCAAATTCCGATTCTTGCCATCAATTGTGTATGGTACGGATGAGATCGATGACGCCCAGGCTCAGCAGATCATAGATGATACAAACTTATATAGAGATTTTTCAAGATTACCCGCAAGGGTAAAAATGGAAATAATGAGAAACCGTATGGAAGTATATAAGAAGAGAAAATATTCAAAAGGTGAAAGGATTGATCAACTGGCGAAAGAATTTGGTATTGAAAAATCGGCCATATATGAGAATTTGATGATCAGTGAGAAAATTTGTAAACCTTTGCAGGAGCTGTATTATGAGGGAAAGCTATCGAGGAAGGCAGTTATCAGATTTAATTATTTCGCAGGTGATACTCAGGAATGGATATATGAGAACTTTAAAGATGACATTACAGAGGATAAGGTAAAGGCATTAAAAAAGAGTATGGGAAGAGAGGATATAAGAGAACTATTCCAGGGAAAGAAAAAGGAGACTAAAAAGATTTCCTTTGATATTCCGGCCGATCGAGTTGATGAGTTTAGGCGAATGTATGAACAGTGGCTGGAATCACTGCCTGAGGATTAAGTTATAATAGTATGACGAAACATAGACAGGGCTAAATCCAGATGTCCCCAAAATGGGGAAGCGGATTTGACCCTGTTTTTTGCTTCAGTGATTCTTTCGATACTCTCCCGGAGTGTATCCGAAAGTTTTACGGAACAGGCGGTTAAAGTGATTGATATTCTGAAAACCGGATTCGTAGGCGGCTTCTCTTATTGTAATGGCCTCGTTGGTCAGCAGAAAGCAAGCCTTTTGCAAGCGTGCCTGAATCAGTTCATCCATGGGGGAACAGTGAAAGTAAGTATTGTAATATTTATAAAGCTGGCTTTTCCCGAGGTTAAGGATTTTGCAGAGCTGGTCGATGCGCCAGGGATGCTCGCAGCTGTTCAGCATCTGTTCCCGGATAGACAACAGTTCGTGGAAAAGATTCGGATACGGTTCATCCGCCTCTTTCTTCTGCAGTTGTTCACGGGCGATTTGGATGAGAAGCTGATGCACATATAAATCTATGAGCGGTTCTCCATAGGCACGCTGGCGGCTTAAAAATTCATGATATATCTTTTTTAAAAGCCAGTGGATTTCTTCTGTATTATGCGGATAAAACAGGACATTCGTCTGAATATGATATTGTTCCACAACTGTCTTATCACAGAAGAAATGGACATAGCTGTTGAAAAAACGCTCTTCAGCCTGATAGTGCTGGTAAGTCCCCGGCTCATAGAGAATACACGCACCGGGAAGGGCCTGGGCGGCAGTGTGGTCAGGAAAATGAAAGGACATTCTGGAGAGCACCAGTAAAAAGAGATAGCTGGCAGTTCCGGAAGGACGATAAATCAATTCCCGGTCAGGATTGTGGGTATGGTAACCGCAGTATTCAATTTTGATCATGGGTACAGATTCCTCCTGTTTTTCAAGGTAATCAATCGTTTGACAGCAAGGGGAGGCTTTTGCCTCTTGCAGATATAATGTAGCAGAAATGGAAGAAAAGTCAATGTTTGGAGAATATAGGTTCTTATCCCGGAAAAGAAATATGCTTATAATGGTATCAAACATATAAAAGCGAAGGAGCATGGCAAAATGAAAAAATCAACAGTGATTGTGGATAAGGATTTTATCCTTGCAGATGTGGATAAGCGGATTTACGGCTCTTTTATTGAGCACTTGGGACGTGCCGTGTATGAGGGGATTTATCAGCCTGAGAGCCCATTTGCCGACGAGCAGGGAATGCGCAGGGATGTGTTAGAACTGATCCGTCAGTTGAATGTACCGGTGGTCCGGTATCCGGGCGGTAATTTTGTATCCGGATATCATTGGGAAGACGGCGTGGGGGACAAGACGGATCGGCCTTCGAGAGTGGATCTTGCATGGGGGACCATTGAAACCAATCAATTTGGCCTGAATGAGTTCATGGACTGGGCAAAGAAGGCGGACACGGAAGCAATGATGGCAGTGAATCTGGGAACCCGGGGCATTGAGGATGCGAGAAATATTGTGGAATACTGCAATGTGCCCGGAGGGACTCTGTACAGTGACCTGCGCAGAAAGCATGGCTATGATGCACCTCACAATATCAAATTGTGGTGCCTTGGAAATGAAATGGACGGACCCTGGCAGATGGGCCACAAGACAGCGGCAGAATATGGAAGAATAGCGGCGGAGGCCGGAAGAATCATGAAGATGACAGATCCTTCCATTGAGCTGGTGGCCTGCGGAAGTTCCACGTACTTTATGGATACCTTCGGATACTGGGAGGATACTGTTCTGGAAGAGAGCTATGACCAGGTGGACTATCTCTCCCTGCATCAGTATTATGGAAACAGAGATAACAATACGCCGGAGTTTCTTGCCAATACGGTGGCGCTGGATCAGTTTATCTCATCAGTTGTTTCCATATGCGACAGCGTCCGTGCCAGGAAAAAGAGGAAAAAATACATCAACCTTTCGCTGGATGAGTGGAATGTATGGTATCATTTCAATGAGCAGGATAAGAAAATTGGACGCTGGAGTAAGGCGCCTCATCAGCTGGAGGATGTCTATAATTTCGAAGACGCCCTGCTGGTGGCCGGGATGATGATCACCATCCTGCGCCATGCGGACCGTGTGAAAGTGGCCTGCCTTGCACAGCTGGTCAATGTGATTGCACCGATTATGACCTCCGACACCGGGGCCTGGAAGCAGACGATTTATTACCCGTTTGAGATGATCAGCAATTACGGACGCGGTAAAGTCCTTCATACGTTGGTGAAATCTCCTGTCTATGAGAGCGCCCATGGAAATGCATCTTTTCTGGACTGCGTTATGACGATGGACGAGGAAAAAGAGACCGTCACGGTGTTTGCAGTGAATAAAAGCCTGGATGAGGACATGGAGCTGAGCTGTGATTTGAGACAGTTTACGGGCTATCAGGTGAAAAAGCATGTGGTGCTGACGCATATGGATGTGAAGGCGGAGAATACGCAGGCCCATCCGGAGAATGTAGCGCCCCAGGAAAATGGAAAATCCGCGGTGGAGGACGGAGCCCTCAAGGCATACCTGCCCGATAAGAGCTTCCATATGATTGTGCTGGGAAAAGTGCGGTAATATTGCCTAAGTTTGAACCAAAAGGAAAATAGAATCAAAGAACTGCCGTAGTCATTAATAAAAGAAATTATGATGCGGCAGTTTTTTGTTGTACAGCTGACCCATACAATGCGGTATTATTATCTTGAAAACATATACTTATAATGGTATAGTATACATTAATGGAGGAGAGTATAAGATGAACGAAACACTACCGAAGAATGCGAAATTTATCCCTGAAAATGTTATCAAAAAAGGAAAGATACTAAACATAGATTGGATAAGGTGGGCAGAAGCCGTCCTGTTTATATCACTGACAGGAGGGTTTATGTGGTCATCAGGATTTACGGTGAAAGTGAAGATGATCGTGCTTGTTGTATTAGGCACTTCTATTGCGGCTTTTTTTCTTCATGGGATAAAAAACAGAAGCGTAACGCAGGTTATTACAGATATGATAAAAGATAAAAAATGCCGTAAAAAATACAGCCTGGCAAGTCCTGACATAAAAAATAAGAGTGAGGGGGATGAGAGCTTTGGAAAGCAATCATTATATCAAAGAATGATAAAAACTCTTAAATACTACATTATAAAATTTGATCAGAGATATGGGGAATAAAGCCTTTTATTGATTCAGAAGGAGCAGCGGAGTGGGTAAGGAAATTGACAGAGTGATCAGTTACGTATACGGATCGGCTAAAAAGGCAATAGGTCCGAAGAGAGTTAGCCGGCGGAAAGTAAGAAAAGCGGGAAAAGAAGTAAAGCATGGGTACGCTCAGGATGTGCTTCCTGTTAAGGCGATAAGGAACGGGATTATTCAGACGAAAAACGGCTCCTATATAAAAATATTAGAGATTTTACCTATCAATTTTGTTGATAAAGAACCCCTGGAGCAGGCCGATATAGCAAGTATTTTTGCATCCCTTTTTCATGAGGGGCCAAGGCAGATACATATAAAGTGCATTACTGACAAAAGTAATCCGTCAAGGCTGATCTCTTACATTCATGAAAGCTGTGAAAAGGAAAAATGGCAGAGAGGAATATCGGACAGGGTAGTTGAATGCGCAAAAGATAATATCGAAAAGGCAGTAACGATCAGTGAAAACAGTTCCCTGGCAAAGAGGTACTTTGTAATATACAAATATGAGGGTAAAAGCACAGACATTAACAATATTTTTTTCGAAATGGAAACGATGCGTCAGTCAATCACAATGACATTAATGCAGGCAGGAAATGCGGTGATAGATTATGGGTACGAAAAATCCTCTTATGAAGCAGGAGAGATTTTATATTATTTTTTTAACAGACAGAGTTGCCGCAGGGAATCTTTTCAGCAAAGGATAGACAGAATTACCTATGATGCAGTTCAACTGAAAGAGTCAGGATATAGTAACATAAATAAAAAGGTTAATGATAAAGACTTGATTGCCCCAAGGGGGCTTTATTTTTCCAATTTTGAATATATCTACATGGATGGACAATATAAAACTTATCTGGCTCTGAAAGAGAAAGGGCATCCGGCTTATGCGGTTCCCGGATGGCTGGATTCTTTCACATCCATAGGGGATGGTACAGAGGTTGATATTTATATTGAGCGTCTTCCACACGATGTAGCCTATATGGCTATAGAGCAATATACGCGGGTAAAGATAGTATCAGGAAATGAAAAAGTCAATAATAGCACAAAACGTAAGGAGATATATAATCAGGCAAATAATAATATGGCTATCATAAATGCCCTGGAAGCAGACGAAGACCTGTTTAACGTGATGATTATACTTACTATTTCCGCCGCTTCTGTCAGAGAACTGAAAGCTCTCAAGACAGTCGTAGTGAAACAATTATCACGAAACAGGAGGTATGTAGAGGAAGCCTATGCCAATACAAGGGATTTCTTTCTTGCAACGACGCCTCTTATGGAGATTCCCCGCGCAATCTTTGGCCGTAACAAAAGAAATTATCTTACTTCATCACTGGAATCACTTTATTTATTTACCTCATATGAAATGTTTGATCCCACAGGATTTATTCTGGGGGAAAACGCCAGGAACAGTAACAGCTCCCTTGTGGCTGTCAACCCATTTAATACGGCGGTTTATCCAAATGCAAACATGGCAATATTCGGGATGTCCGGAGCGGGGAAAACCATGAGTACGCAGATTATTGCAAGGGCGATGAGGGTAGCCGGACAAAGGGTATTTTTTATATTGCCTATGAAAGCCCATGAATATTTAGCGGGCTGTAAAGCAATTGACGGATCCTATATCCAGCTGGCACCTGGATCGAAGGATCGTATAAACATCTGTGAGATCAGGCCTGAATCCAATATAGACAGGGAAATAGTTTATGATGCAGTTTCACAAAAGGATTCTTTCTTATCAAAAAAAATCGCATTCTTGATGACCTGGCTGCAGCTTAACATGTATACAAGCCAGATGACTATGGAGGAAATCGACATAGCGGAGGTAGAACTGGCTAATCTATATTTTGACTTTGGGATCAGTGCGGATAATTCTTCAATATATGATAAGGATGGAGCCTTAAAACCGATGCCGATCATCGGCGATATCTATGACCGATTTGCAGAAAGGCCTGAGCTTGCACGTGTGAATAAAGCGATAAAGAAATATGTAACCGGCCAATGCCAAAACATGAACGGCCCGACCAATGTTGATCTGACAAATAAATTTATATGTTTTGATGTGGATGAAGCGAATATGAATAAGGAGCTGTTGGCGCCCTTTATTTTAGCGGCGATAGACTGTGCCTATAGTCTTATACGGCAAAGCAGGGTCTATCTGGACACAATATTCCTGGATGAGACATGGCGGCTGCTTGCGCATCATGGAGCGGCGGAGTTAATTAAGGACATGGTCAAAATAATCAGGGGTTATGGAGGAGCGGTTGTCACCATCACCCAGGATATTAATGACTATATCTCAAACCCTGCAGGCAAGGCCATCGTGGCTAATACTGCTATAAAAATGGTTATGCATCTTGAACGTCCGGAATGCCGTGCATTGGCTGAAAACCTGGGGCTAAGCGAAGAGGATATCAGGGTAATCACTCGTCTGAAAAGAGGACAGGCTATGATCATAACCGCATTAAATAAGATTGTGGTTAATATAAGGCCGTCGGAAAAAGAAGAACGTGAATTTACAACAGATCCGAATAAGCTAAAGACCATTGCAGAGGAAAAAGCCACAAATGGTGAGGGCAGATAGAAAATTATGAAAAACGGCAAAACAGAGGATAAATGAGATAATTTATCGTCCGATTACCGTATTTAGTACAACCTTTTAACCTGGTAATCAGAATAAAAAACGGGAAAATGGAAAAACAGGCGGTAGTTGCAGGCAAAAAAACTGTATTTGACAGTAAGGAGGGAAGATTATGGCTAGGCTTTCGGCAGAACAAAAGAGGATTATGGAGTTCCTGTCTAAATTTGGGTGTGTGGATATTGAGCAGTTATATATTATTATGCGCCCACTAAATTCAGAGTTGGTGACTATTCTGATAAATATGCTGGTTAAATCGAATCATGTGGAAATCGTAGCAGGGCATTACTTAGTACTTAAGGGGCAGCCCGCAGATTACTGCAAGGATACCATACTATGCATTTGGTCAATGATGGAATTAAGCAGGGAGAGGGAGGATTATCTTAATGCGCTTGCGGCGAGCTCTCCTGCAAAAATATATTTTACATCCAAAGGCTCGAATGCCTATGAACTGATCCCCATCAATGAGGCAAAGCTGATTAATGTCAGGGCGGTACAGGATAAAATTATGGAAAGAAACCAACAATTTAACTCTATTCTTGACAGTTGGATTGTTTTTGTCTGCGACAATAAGGAAATTATATATAAAATCAAGGAGTGTAAACTGCAATTTCCCTTTATTGTTGCCTATGTACAGCCTTCAGAACAACCGGAGGGGAGGCCAAGGATAAGGCTGCTGAAAAGTATCCCAAAATCGGGCTAAATACAGGACAAAAAAGGTGAAAAAAGGCATTCAAATAAGTGTGGCAATGGCCTGGAACAGTATCCAAAAAGGTGCAAAAAAGGCAAATGCGCCGTAAGGTGAAAAAGCATCGTTTTATATGATGGGAAAGCTTTGTAATGGGCAGATTGCCGATCTGAAAATCCAAGGTGTGGAGGACGATGGAGTAAACTGTCAAAAACTCCGGGAAACAGGTCGGGGACTGGGTTACATTGTAGGTGCCATTTCATTGGGGAATTTTGTGATGCAAGGGGACGGTCAGGAAATGCAGTCAGGGCAGGCAAAGTAAAAGAATGGAGAAAACTGTGAATGACAAGGTGAACTATAAAAAAGGATATAAAAATGAGCTCCTTCGGCTGATATATCTCTGCGGCCTGATCCCCTGCGGCAGCCTGCGGGTATTAAAAAAGGATCCGAGAATGTATCAAAGGGCGGTAAAGGTGATGGAGAAGGAAGGGATTGTCATAGTGGACAAAAAAGGGGGAGAAAGAAATATCCGTCTGCAAAACCGCAGGGAGCACAGGGGGGAATATGAGTTTTACCTCCCGGCAGGCTATGTTGAATATTACGAGAAAGTTGCGTATCAATGTTTTGTCAAGCGGCTGTCTACCCATGGGAATACCAGAACTGCTTTAAGTGCCATCCGCAGCAGTGCTACAAAGATCTTGATGTATGCGTCGGGGGTTGACATAACGCCCGATAAGAGGGATATTAAAACCGAAATGATAAAGGACGAAGATATCATATACTATGATTCGGTTGAGATTAAGACGGCCTTTGATTATAGAGATAAAGCTGTCGTGTCCGGGGAAGCTGTCGGCGAAGCCTCCAAAAAACTGCAAAATTCCCGTATCAGCGGGGTGCTGATCAGTCCGGGAGGAATATATGCAGTCTACAATATCGGAAAAAACCTGATCAAATGCAGGCATTTTGGCGAGGTTAAAATGGCGACATATATCTCCCATATGGCAAGGCACAGATCGGAGACAGAAATCAGCGTAAATATGCCCAGGGAAGCGATGGTCATATCCCGGAACCCTGGATTATACACGAAGATATGCAGTAAGGAGCCTGAGGGGAAGAGGGAGGAAAGTATATCCTGTCTTGGGTTTGTTTATGACAGGCTTTATGCCGTCCCGGAAGACAGGGACGGAGTGGTGATGCTCCATATGATGAAAGAAAAAAGCTGGAGAAAAAGGATTTTTGACAGTATATTGAAGGCCAGCGAACAGGAAAACAGCAGATATGTTTCTGTGTGCTGCGACGGATATGATAAGGAAAACGATATATATAAGCAGGTGTTTTGCGTGCCGGACTTAGTAAAGCTAAATCGGTTTGTGAAACGGGCCGGGCTGGAAAAAGCCCAGAGGACATCAGGAAAAAGCAGGTTTGTTATCTATTGCTTTACGTGCCAGGAGGCTTATGTAACCCCGATTGTGGGGAGAGAGGAGATAGCGGTAATGTCAATGTCGATCGGGTTGTTTTATGAGAAATTTTTTAAAATTTAGACTTTAAGCAGAATTGCATATTTTGCTTTAATATGAAAGAATGTATAATCGGGGGAGGCGAGAGCCTCCCTCTTCATTTTCCGTATTCACTTCCAAATCCTTCCGTAGCGAACTCCAAATTTTCCGCGTCCGGCTCCAGATATTTCCGTACCGAACAAAGATGAAATGATCCAAAATCTTCCGCAGCGAACTCCCAATATTTCCGCAGCCATTACCATTTTATACCGCAGCGGGTTCCCATATTTTCCGTAGCGATCTTTGGGGAGCCGCTATTTTTCAATGCCTGTTAGACTATCCAATTAAATAAAGAATATGTTGTTATCAAATAGAATAACAACAACAAAAGTTCCGTGTGTAAGAGTTATAATTCAATTGACATATATCCATAAAATAGTATACTATACAATTACTGTAACGGTATTAAAGTAAAGGAATACAGTATGAAAGATATATCTGATGAAAAAGAATATGTTAAAAGCAATCTGCTGATAGGGAGTAAGTATCGGTCGAGCCTTTTGGAAAATAAGATCCTGGCAATCGCTCTTGCCAATATTGACAGGGTTCAAATGCAGAAGGATGGCTCGCTTATAAGCTGTATACCTCTATCGGAGGTAACGCACTTATTGGGGAATACCAATGGCAGTTTTTATGACCAGCTCAAAGCTGTCGCCAGGGAAATGACGGGGAGGACAGTAGGATTTGAGAATGATCAGGAAAAGAGATTTAAATATATTGTGGTGATCCAGGAGACTGCCTATGGTGAGGGGAAGCTGACCATTGAGTTTAACCGTAAAATGAAAGAATATATAACAGATATAAAAAAGAATTTCACCATTCTGTCGTTGGAGACCATGGTAAAGTTTAAATCAGTTTATAGCTTCCGATTGTATGAGCTGCTTAAAAGCATGGCATATAAAAAGAAAAAGGATGCCCCAAGCCGGAACACCTATCGGATCGAATTTGGAATGTCTGAGCTGAGATTGGATCTTGGCATTGTTAATTCCGGCCTTGACAGTGTAAAAAGAGTCCTCAATGAGCGGTTCCCTGATTATGACAGGGCAGTTGAAGTATCGCCGGAAAAGGTCTATGGAACATGGTATGATTTCAGGCGGTATGTAATAGAGGTAGCAATAAAGGAGATCAACCAGAAAACAGACATGGAAGTCTCATACGAGACGATCAAAGAGGGAAAGGCACATAAGGTCAGCAGAATCATTTTTTCTCTGATAATAGGCGGGGCAGGAGAGTGGGAAATGGATTTTCCTGACGCCTCTGCACGGCTTACGGAAGCGGAGAAAGACCAGTTCCACGATAAGGTGATGAACCTGATCTCAGAAAAAGTCAGCATTCCCGACATAAGGAGTATCTCAGAGGCGGCAGAGTATGATCTGGAGAAAGTGAAGAGGGCATACGAGGTTGCCTGTTCCACCAAGGTAAACGATATGACAGCCTTTATGATTGCGGCGATAAAAAAAGGATATAAAAGGAGAAATGGAAATTATGGCAGTTTTGACTCTTATATGAGAACAGAATATGACTTCGAGGAATTGGAAAAAGAAATTTTGGCAAATTGAAAAGGTGTCCGTAATGGACACCTTTTTCAGACAGGAAAGGGGTAGTAATGTTGCTTGCAAAAATAAAGAATGCGATAAAGGAAAAAATGGCCGGGACTGTATTTGCAGATGCTGCAGTCAACATGAAATATTTATACAAAAAGGGTGCAAAGCTTCTGGTCATCTTATTTTTGTTCAGTTATTTGACAGCTATGCTGTTAACTGGCTGCGGAATCCTTTTGATTGCAAACCTGTTGGGGAACCGCTGTCAGTATGGAATTGGCAATGCCATTGCCGCCTGGTTCCAACACGGTCGTATTATTTCACTTTTAGTATATTTCCCGGTACAGATGGCGGCGGTCAGGCTGCTTTGCCTTTTTATGACAGGCTATAAAAGAGATGAGGAGAAAAATTATGATGTCAGCAGGGAGGGGACATATGGCACCAGCAATAACATGAGCGAACAGGAGATGAAAGAAACGTTTGTCCTGGAACCGCTGGATGATATAAAAGCGACGATTTTAGGGAGGAATCCTTACAGCCCGGAGCAGCTGGTCGGACAGAGACATCCGCTTATGAAGCTGAACAGGAATGTTTTTATGGTGGCCGGCCCGTCAGCCGGTAAATCGGCAACCTTTGTCATCCCTCTGATCATGCAGGTCATGCGGCGGGGAGAGTCCGCAATCATATCAGACCCCAAATCTGAGCTGTTTAAAATATGTTCTGAGCTGGGAAAGCTCCTTAAGTACGAGGTGCGTATTTTGAATTTAAACCCGATGTTTCTTGATAATTCAGACCCCTGCAATTTTATGTCTTATGTTGGCGATGATATAGATAAGGCGCAGGTTATGTCAAACGCAATTATCAGCAATACCACGATGGGAGATTCCATGTTCGATTTTTGGACGGAGGGGCCGCTAAATCTTCTTCAGGCAGTTATTCTGCGGATCAATGCGGGTACGGACTACCTGCCTGGAGAAAAGAACCTGCCGATGCTTTTTACTTATCTCACACAGAATTCCCTGGATCAGATCGAGGCAGATTTTGAAAACCTTCCATCAAACCATCCGGCAACTGCGCCGTTCCTGATATTTAAGGATGGTGAGGATAAAGTGAAGAAACAGGTTCTGCAGGGACTTAGGATAAAGCTCAAACTTTTCAATTCCGTAAAGCTGAAAAAGATATTGAGCAGGACGGAAGGGGGGATCGACATATTAAATCCGGGAAGGAAGCGCTGCCTTTACTTTGTCGGGAGTAATGACCAGGATGCCTCTATGTCCCCTGTCGTATCTCTTTTTTATACATTGCTGTATCAGGAACTGGTACGATATGCGGATATGAGAAGTGACCAGCAGCTGCCGATCACAGTCCATATGGTGCTTGATGAATATGCCAATATGGGAACGATTCCTGATTTTGAGAAAAAGCTTTCTACCGTGAGGTCAAGGAATATTGTCACATATATCATATGCCAGGACATCAACCAGCTAAAAGAAAAGCACCCCAGGGAGACCTGGCGGACAGTATTAAATGACTGTGATTATTATATGATGCTGAAAACAAACGATCAGCCAACAATGGAATGGTGGTCGCAGATGGCAGGCGACCAGACGATTAATGTTAAAAACCGGAGTTATTACAGGGGAAAGACAGATATGATAGGGCTCCATAATGCCGAGAAGGTAACGGAGGGAATTGGGACAAGGAAACTCTATACAGAGCACGAAATACGTACCTTGAAAGAGGATGAAGTACTGCTCCTTGTCAGCCAGAGGAATATGATCAAGCTGAAAACTTTTTTCTGGAAAAACCATCCTTATGGAGAATATCTTGAACGTCATGCAGAGAGCATGTATGTGCTGCCATCCCAGCATTATCCATTCTGGAAGCTGATTGAGGATGGAATCGTATCGGAAGATTTTGAGTATGACAAAGAGCCGTCTTATGTGATGGAGATTAAGCAGGATGAAAAGCTGGTGATCGACAGGGATTATGATCCGGACGCTATTTTGCAGTTGAAAGACAGAAATGGGGCAATGAAAGAAAAACCGGGCATGAGGAGTAAGGTATGGGGACTTTGGAAGAGGGGCGGGGGGCATATGGCTTGTTGCAATAAGGGAAAATCTGGGGAAAGGGCTGGAGAGGGGCAAAGGCACAGGGTAAATATCGTAAAGGCTGACAGAGAAAAGAGCAGCCCTGATAATGGCGGCAAGCAGGGGAAAATGGATAAAAAGGAAGATATATGTCAAAAGCCAATGCCACAAAGGAGTGGCAATACAGGACAAGGCAAATATCTTCCTGACCCGTTAAAAGAGATGAAAAAGAAAAAACAGGGGGAAACCACCAGCAAGGCCGAAGTGTACGAAGAGCAGGCACCTGCAGAAAAGGACTTCCTGGTCAGCTTGGACAATCTGGATAATTTTTGAATTATTCTTGCAAATGAAACGGGTATATGCTACATTTACAAAAATAAGAATACTATACAATTCAAATAGCTGAGCAGACGGAGGGTAGAGAAGATGAAGATCAGCCTAACAAAATTTAAAACAAAAACAGGGTACAAAATAGCGTCTGGGATATTTATTGCAGGGCTTACGGTATTCCTTGTATTCGGAAGCGTAAAAGTGGCAGAAATTTCCGCGATTAAGTCAAAAAACAATGCGGATCAGAAAGCGGCAGGCACATCAGCGGGAAACAATGAGGCTCAGGATGAAACCCGTGAGGGGGAAGAGAAAGAGGATTTCTCAGCCAATACAAGGGATGGAGTAAGAGTAGCCCTTGCCGGTGCAGATGTAAGCCTTGATGAAAACGGGAATGTGGTGGATGAACGGGGGAGGATTATATGCTATGCGGACGGTTCCCTGGGAGAAGGGATGGCTGTTGATAATGGCGGCAACGTGGTCAATGAGGAAGGGGACATTGTCTATACAGCATATACCTCTATGGACGGTGCAATCAGGGATCTGACGGATAAGAGCACATATGATGATGGAGCCGGGAATTTAAAGCTTGGGACGGCGCTTACCTTGGAAACTATGGAGGCGGATATTACGCGGAGAATACTGGCAGAAGTAAATGAAAGAAGCCAAAAAGCGGTAGAGGGAGCGGCAGGGAAAGATGGAAAGGACGGGAAAGACGGAAAAAACGGATTGCCCGGAGAAAAAGGCGAAAGAGGGCAGCAGGGACCTGCAGGGCAGACCGGAATAGCCGGACCGCAGGGAGAAAAGGGACAGGCCGGGGAGGCAGGAAAGGACGGGAAGGATGGAAAAACAACTTATATCAAATTTTCCGAGAATCCGTTGACAAGCCATATGTCTGATGCCCCTACGGGTAAAACAAAATATATTGGAACCTGTACTACAGATTCTCAGACAGCGCCTACAAATCCATATAGTTATAAGTGGGTTGAGTATAAGGATTATGTCATCACATATGATGAGGGTACAAATACGCTGACTATTACGGGATGAGGTTGCTGACGGATGATTTTGAAGGGAGTAGGTGGGATGAGAGCCAAATCGAAATGGATAATGACTGGACTGTTTTTAGGAATTATGATAATAACTGCGGGAACTGAGCTGTCCGCATCTGGCGGCTCCTACAGCAGTACAGGCAATATTGTTGTGAGGAAAGCAGGAGCCGATGGAAGGACAGAAAAACTGATAGAAATATACTCGGAGGATATCCAATATTTACGCAGTGAGATAGAGGGGCTGAAAAAGTAGATTTAACGGATAAAAACCCAAAACTGGCTTGAACGCTAAAAACAGTGCAGAAATGAGGAGATAGGAGATTTATGGCAGAGAAGAAAGGGAAAAGATTGCCAGGCATAGTGGCAGCGGGATTTTTGGTTTTTGCAGTTCCAACAGCAGTATTGGCCGCTGGAGGCAGCGGAAGGACAGAGAATATTAAATCCCATGGGGTTATTGAATATAAGGGGCAATCCGACACGGTAAGGATCGACAGTTCAGATCTCGTATATCTTGCAAAGGAGATCGATGCCGTAGAAAAGGCCGCGAAGTGGGGAAGTGTGCAGGCCTTAAAGGCGATTGGAACAGAATTGGGGATAGAAGAGGAGAACCGGGTATCGGATATATCTTTTTCTGATATTAATAATGCAATCAGGAATTCCCAGGCTACGGATGCGGCACCGAGTCCGGATGAAATTGTATCCGGTAAGGAAGTCTGGGCCAATGGGATTAAAATAACAGGAACTATGGCGAGTAATGGTATATTGGGCGCAGTGGATCTAAAAGCAGGAGTAAGCTATCAGATACCAGCTGGTTATTCGGAGGGCGGCGAGGTCACTACAGCATCATTAGAAAGCCAGACACAGGCATCTGCTACGGCGCAGGATATTTTGAGCGGGCAAACAGCATGGGTAAATGGGGTATTGATTACAGGTACTCACGAAGCTGGTGGAGGAAATGACGTAAAAAGGATTTCTATAAATCTGCATTCCATGGAACTGGGTACGGGAGATGGCGATTTGAAGCTTGTATTAACAAGAGTGGAAAATGGGGCTTGGGAGTGTAGTAGAGTAAGGCATACGGATCAGGGGGAGGAATTGCAGGAGGTTGCTGTGGGGAAAGTTGAGATAGAGGATTAGAAAATTAAAAGAGGAAATATAGTAATAAGGTTCATATCTAAAATCAACAAAAGTGTTATTAAATCACATACTTTATGATTTAGATATGGACTTTTTTTGAAGATATGATATAATTTCTGTATTATATACAAATTTTCCTATTTTATGAAGGAGATCGAATGACAATCAAGGAAATCAATGTGAAAAATTTCAAGTCCTTATATGATGTGAGTATTCAGCCTGGAAAGGTAAATGTATTTATTGGAGCGAACGGATCAGGTAAATCTACAATATTAGAGGCAATCGGGATATTGAGTGGTGCGATGACAGACAGGGTAAATAATAGTGTCCTGCAGAGAAAAGGAATACGTCTAAGCGCATCAGCGCTATATAAGTCAAAATTTAAGACTATGGAGAGAGACGGACTTACAGTTAATTTAGGGATTCAATGGCAGGATGGAGGAGAATATGACTACTCCGTTCATTTAACCACACCTACAGATGATGATACATGGAAATATCATTCAGAAAGCGTGAACCAGGACGGAACTCTACTGTGGGGGAGAAGCAACCGGACGGCTGTTCAGTTGAATAACAATATTGGTTATTTTATGTTGGCCGAAGTACTAAACGGGAATGCATGCAGAAGAATGGGGAAGTATATTGAAAAATATGGGATTTATCAGCCAGACACCTCGACGCTCAGAGGGACAGTTACGGATAATACGCAAGTCGTACCCATTGGGTTAAATGGTGGGCGAATGGCGGATGCGTTACAGGAAATCATAAAAAGCGTAGATGGAGATATGAAATTTGGTTCGCTATATATGGAAGATATACTTGACCTGATCGACTGGGCATCAGATTTTGATATTGCAGTGCCTAAAAGGGCAAACTTGAATCCGGGGGTCCCGTCAACACGCCAGATTATTAGATTTAAAGATAAATTCCTAAAGGCGAATGCCGCGTTTACGGGTTATGATGCCAGCGAAGGTGCTTTATATGTATTATTTATGCTGGGCATGGCGATGCACCCTGAGTCACCGTCTATGTTTGCTATTGACAGTTTTGACCATGCATTGAATCCCAGACTGGCCAAAAGACTGACAGAAATTTTTTCACAGCTTGTACTGGAATCACAAAGGACTGTGTTTATGACAACACATAATCCATTGGTGTTGGATGGCCTGGATTTATGCAATGATGACATCCGCTTGTTTGCGGTCAGCAGAGATAAGGATGGTTATGCGGTAATCAACCGAATACAGGTTTCAAAGGAATTATTGGAATTGGGGCAGCCTTTGTCCAGATTGTGGATAAATGGGAGATTAGGGGGTGTTCCAGAATTGCTATGAAAAAAGTGATCGGTATTGTAGGGGAAGGGCCAACAGATTATATGGTCATAAAAGAGGTGATCGACTATATAACTGGCGAGACGAACGAATATAGAAGATTGCAGCCAGAACCCGATATGGCGGGACGATTCGGAAACGGATGGAAAGGGGTATGGCGATGGTGTGAGACAACCTCCAATATTTTAGATAAAGTTTTTTATGAAGTTACGCCACAGCTTGATTTACTTGTCATCCAAATGGATGCGGATGTCTCGAGGAAAGAAAAGGAAGTTCATTGTCTATGCGGGGTAGCAAAATGCCGGGCCAGAGAAGGGAGCCATCCATTAAGATGTGTAAATTTAATGGAGAAACAATGTCCGGTTATTTTACCTTGTGGAAAGCATACTCAAGATTCAAAAGGGTATGAAGAGCATTTGGAGAAATTGATAAAGGAGTGGCTTGGAAATAACATCAATAATGAGAATATCTTGATTACGATTCCCTGTGACAGTACGGACGCATGGATAGTGGCAGCCTATCGAGACTGTGATAATGCGGAAAGCATCGAAAACCCATGGGAGACTGTAATTGCCAGGAAGAAAGATTACCATGGCATCAGAATACCTGGTAATAAGAAGAGGGCTTCGGTATACAGTAGGCTGCTGCCCAAGCTTTGCGATCAATGGGGGAGAGTGGTGGAAGAGTGTTACAGCGCGAAAAGCTTTGATGATAAAGTGAAAAGCGTTTTTGGAGTGGCAGATTCTTAAAACAAATGTAAACTACAAGCAAAAAAAGAATATTAGAGGGATGCGGTCAGGCCAAATGGTCAGGCCGCTTTTTGCTGCTCTTAATTCTTAAAATTCTAAATGTACATTTTGTTGACAACTATTCTATATATGGTATAGTATACAAACATGAAAACAGCAGAGAGTATCAAAGGCCATACAAATCCTAAACTTTCCATAAAATCAATCCTGGCACCAACGGCAGTAATCTGTACATTACTATTGACGCTGCCGGTAAATGCGCAGGCATCTGAAAAAGAGGAAAATGTAAAGCAGGGGGCTCTCCAGGCAGTCAGGCTCCTTGAAAATGCGATCGAGAATTCCTTTGACCAGGCTGAAAAGGAGATAAAGCAATTTATAGTTGAGGAAGGAGCAGATTATTATCTGACAATGGAATCCTTTTACCGGCAGGAAAATCCCTATAAGGATGCAGATTACCTGGGGCTGATTGCCGCGTATATGACGGCAAAGAATTATGGCGATACCCTGCAGGAATCTGACTTTTATTCGCTCCCTTTTATTCGGGCCAAAATTGAAAAGCGGGCATTGGAAGAGTATCAGCCCGTCCTTGTATGGAGCTATAAGGAAACAGGAGACGGAAGATATGCCAGGGACAGGCAGATTTATATCGAAGAACCCATGGAAACAGACAGCTACAGGATGGACGAAGAAGGGATGTATGTCAGGAACGGCACAGAAAAGATCATACCTGAAAAAAAGACTGTCCTGTATGGAGAAATAACTCTTGAAGGACTAAGGCCGGAGGACATCCTTGCATATTATGGGTTGTCGGAAAACAGGGATGCATGTAAAGATGCTCAGGAAAAGGGTGTCCGCCTTGGACACCTTGTAAACGGAAAGGGGCTGAAGGAGAGTGTTTTCCTGAATATCGGTCAGAATCTGGTAACGGAGGAAATGATACAGTATGTGGATACACTGCTGAAAGAGGACATGAATGAGGCAAGGAAAGCGCTGATCCAGACAGCGGTGCAGCTGGTCGGGAAGGTTCCTTATGAATGGGGAGGAAAGGCGCAAAAGGCGGGATATGATACAGCATGGTGGAGCCTCAATGGGATTGGCATACAAAAAGGGCTTGACTGTTCAGGATATGTACAATGGTGCTTTGTGACAGCCGGTTTTGATGACAGCATATGCAAAACGCTTATATCTACGGAAGAGATATTAAAAAATACGTCTCCTGTCAGTGAGGATGAGTTACAACCAGGGGATATTGGTTTGATCAATCATGGAGATGCCCTCAACCATACAGGCATATACCTGGGAGAAGGATACTGGATACACTGCTCCAGCAAGGCGGGGACAGTTATCCTGGAGAAAACGGATATGTTCAGAGTATTTCGCGAAATGCCTCAGGGAGAGGGGGTTATGGCAGCGGATGAGCTGCTGGCTATACCTGAGGAAACAGACAGATATGGGGAACAACGTTCTGAGATAATTGCAGAAGGGCTGACAGGATATAACAGCGATTGCGGTTACTCAGAAGAGGATATATATCTGCTGGCACAGCTTATCAATAATGAGGCAGATGGGGAAGGCATGAATGGCTGGATAGCCGTGGCAGAGGTTGTTCTAAACAGGGTAGTTTCAGATAGATTTCCGGATACGGTTCCGGAAGTAATTTATCAGAAGAACCCGGTTCAGTTCGCAGATAACCAGAGGATTATAACACGCAGGCCCAGTAAAGAGCAGGTTTTTGTTGCAAGGGAGGTATTGAGCGGAAATCTTGGGGTGCTTAATAACCGAAATGCGCTGTTTTTCAGAAATGCAGGAGGTTTGACATCTGATTGGGGAGATTACAGCTTTTTCATTTCTATCAATAACCACCAGTTCTATCTGGATGACGAAAAGCCCGGAAAAGGAGAGTAGGATATGGCAGGTAAAAAGAAAGAATTATTAGAGGCACAGCCGGACCTTGAGATGGCGGAGACAGACATAAAGGAGGCTGCAGAGGCGGCGGAAATGGAAGAGAAGGCGGAAGTAGAAGCGATAGTGGAATCAGAGGAGACGGCGGGAACCGAGGATATGCCTGTGGATATTTCAGGGACGAGGGCAGCCTTTGAAGAAGCTTTTACAGGAGAAGCAGAAAAAAGCGAGGCGTCCACAGCCGTAAGTGAGATTACGAAGGAGGTCGCAGAGAGCTTCCAGAAGGAAGCTATTATTGAGGATGCCTTTATCAGGCGTTCGATTACACTCCCTAACAAACGTGCAAGGAGAGAAACCTTCCGGGAGGAAGAAACAATCGTCGGTGACGAGAGCGGGGAGATCGAGACCTTCAGTTCCATGAAGAGGAAGGAATATGGGATGCTTGCCGATTCAGCGAAGTCTGCCAAGCCCAAGGTTCTTTACGGGCGGGTGGACGGAGTGGAAGAGATCGAGGCAGGCGGAATGCGCTCCGCAATGGTCATCTGCCATCTTGCAACGGACATCCGTTCCGACTTAAATACAGAAAGGGAGATGCGCTCCGGTATTTATAAGATTAAGATACCCGCCCCTATGTTCTTTATATACAACAGGGAGGAATACGCGACGCAGGAGGGTTACCCGCAGCTTAAGAAGAATCTTGATATGAGGATCGGATCCATCGCAGAATTTGTAGTTTATGACATCAACATGGCCCAGGAGGATGTCCTTGCCTCCAGGATCCGGGCGATGCAGATCCTTGGATATGACAATTACTTAAGCGAGAAAGCGCAGGTAAAACCGGGAGTGATTGCCAAGGGCTATATTGCCTACATCAATTCAAGGGGGATTGTTGTGGATATTTTAGGAAGCGACTGTTTTATCCCAAATGATGAGCTTTCCTGGAAATTTATAGGAAACGCCCTTGACGAAAGGAAGAATTTCCAGATAGGGACGGCAGTGCCGGTCCGGATTAAGAGCGTTGAGAAAGCAAGTGCGCAGGTATATGGACGCAATTACCCCTATATCAAAACAACTGGTTCCATTAAGGATGCAAAGCAGAACCCCAATAAGGTTTTTTACGAGAAATATGTGCTGGGGCAGAAATATAAAGGAACGATCGCCTATAAGCTTGTGACCGGTGAATATATTGTGAATCTGGGATCGGCGCATGACGGGATCAGCGGGGATGGCGCTACCTGTATCTGTAAAGCGCCGGCAATCGAATTCAGCGGAAGCCCTTATGTGGGACAAAATTGTATGGTGGCCATTGTTGGGAAAAACAAGGATAACTATAGATTCAGCGGCGCATTTACTTATCTTGAATAAGAAGCCCGTTGAGGGTGGGGGAATCCTCCCCTGTGGGCGCAAATGAACGGAAAGGAGTGGTGGAGCGGCAAGCCCTGCGGAACATTATGAGAAAAAAGTTAAAAATCCTTACAATTGCCACCATTATTACGGCTGTCATGCTGGCGATGGTGACTGCAGCATTTGTGGTGACGAAAATGTCGCTGAATGATGAGCTGGAGACTAATGCGCAGCAAGCGATGGAAATGGCACAGAACAGGCAGACCGTCTATGTGGTATCCACGTATGACGGGAGCGGCATCGCCCATGGCGAAATACTTAAGGAGGACACAAACGTAGTAAAACAGACGGTCTATACAGGCTTAGAGCCATACAATTACATTACGGAGGAGGATCTCGGTTCCACGGCGATCGTGGATATTTATGAGGGTATGACAGTCATGGCTAATATGGTAACACCCCTGGAAATTGCCACGGACTCCCGGGAATATGAGATCCAGGTGGCGAACCTGATGGTAGACCAGAGGGAAAATGATTACATAGATATCCGGATCATGTTTCCGGATGGGAGCGATTACCTGGTGCTTCCCAAAAAACAGGTGAAAAATTTAAGCCTTGAAAATTGCGTGTTCTGGACCTACCTGAATGAGGAGGAGATCCTGAGGATGGCGTCGGCTACCATCGATGCTTTTACGATAACGGGTACAAAGATATACGCAGCCAGATATGTGGAGAGCAACCTGCAGAAGGAAGCGGTTCCTACTTACCTTGTAAATGCAACCGTACAGGATATGATGGACAGCACGTCTGCTTTTTATGACAAGAACCTCCTGACAAAAGCGATCACAACGTTAAACGCCCTGGCAAGGAAGAACATGGAAGAACGCCTTGCACTGTTATCTGAGGAAAAGCTTTCTGCGGTTTCAGAAGGCCATGGCATTGAAGATACGGCTAAGAATGCTGTTTTGACAGGACTGGGCGGTTATGACTACGAAAAGGCAGTGTCTGATCCAGGAGGAAGTCTGCAGGATGCATCCGCCGTAGAGACAGAAAAAGAGAATACAGACAGTATGTATGGCACAGAAATACCGGGCGGGCCGCAGACTCCATCGACAGAGGGCGTGGCAGATGATGGCGGCAAAGAGCCTGTAAAGGGACAGGACGCTTCAGGAGGGGAATAAGTTTGGAAAATACAAAGATTGTTTCAATAACCGGACTGGAAAGAGGGGATTTTCCTTATTTTCTCTCCAGGGCTTTTGAGGAAAAGAGATTCCGCGTCCTTACGATCGACAACAGCTGCAGCCATGACCTGTTCCTTTCCCTGAAAAGAGCGGACGAAGAAACGGATTATGCAGAGCGCGGCAGATGCGTATATATGCGGAATAAATACGTGGAGGCAGACAAGCCGGGAGCTTTTGAGAAATTTGATGTTGTCATCCTGTTCCATGGACTGAATGCGGATTATGACCTGCTTGAAATGTCCGATAAGATCGTTCTTATGACGGATTATACGCCATCCGGTATCAGATGTATCAGTGAATATATTGACATGGAATATATTGAAGGGATTCCAAAGGAAAACCTGATTCTTTTGTACCGTGACAGGCCCGGGCCTAAACTGTCAGAGCAGTTTATCCAGAACCAGTTTGGCCTTACAGGAATTGAAAATGAAGCGCTTATTGACTATGACGAGGGGGACTATAACGCCTACATCAGCTTCTGCTACAACGGCGTCCAACGGCTCAAGGGGCTTTCTTCCGGAATGCAGGCGGCTATCAAAATGGTAAGGACATTGACGACAGGTGACGGAAAGAAAGGGGGGAGGAAGAATGATCGTATCAGTAAGGGACGCGGAGAACAATCTGGCTGACGGGGCGGCAGTGACAGCGCTTCTGGCAGGTATTACGTCGATCAGCAAAAGTAAAAATACATTAGCGCTGCAATTTACAGAGGGAATGGATGTTTCCGTTCTGGACATTCTTTCAGGGAAAGCCATCCGGATGAACCGGATCAAGGAGTCATTTTCTTATATGGATGACGGGCTGGATGCTTTGTTTTTAAGGGCGGAGACAGCGGATCTGACAAAAGAGCATTATGATGAGTGCGTTACGCCCCTTCTTGAGAAAGAAAATATGCTTGATGTTTTAAAACCGACCAGATCCCACAGGATAGGCGGGATCGTCTCCTCTGAAACCCTGAAGAATGTGCTCAGGCATGCGGAAGAGGTATATGATTATGTGTTTGTGCTTCTCCCGGATGATAAAGGGCTGTTAGAACTGACATCTGCTTATACCAAGGAGGATATTTTGGTAGTTTCTCAGGGCAGGCAGATACAGGAAGATAAATTAGGCGAAAAGACATGCCTTGTCGTTAAGGACTTTGAACCGCTGTCAAGATACGATGTACCAAGCATGAAGAAGAAATATGGGAAAAGGAAAATCTACACAGTCCCCCATAACGTAGAGTACCGGGATAATGTCATTAACCAGACACTGCTGGATTTTCTGCTGACCAATAAGAAAAATATAAAGGAGGATGAAAATTATCTTTTTACAAGCTCGATCCTTTCTATGGTATCCCGTTATATTTCGGATCAGGGCGGCGATGAGCCAGAGCTTACATTGCAGGACAAGCCGCAGGCAGGCGGCCTTGTGAGTGAGGAAGCCACAGTCCTTCCGGAAGGGGCCATCCAGGAAGTGACTGTGAAAAAAGGCCTGTTTCGCAGGGAAAGCAGGATTATGATCGACCTGTAAGCGGAGGGAAAAGAATGCTTATAAATTTAGTACTGATTGCAGTGATATTCGGTGTGCTCGCCGTTATTGGATACAGGTATGTCAAGTCGCTTTCAGATATAAGGGATGATGATTTCTTCTCGGATGATTACACGGATATTATGACCATTAAAAATAAGATAAGCAGGGAATTTGCGGGAATGCTTAAGGAGAACTTCCGTGAGAAGAATATGAGCCGGGAGGAATATGAGCAAAAGCAGAGGTCGAAGGCGATCCTGCGCAAGTCCCTGAAAGAGGCGGCATTTGGCAATTTAAAGGCGAAGAAGAATATCAAACTCTATATCAAAAACATGCTCCTGGATCCGGATATGAATCTTGGCATCAATGAAGCCACTATTAATGAGGTCATACCCTTTGGAAAAGCGGAAGATCTGAAAAACCAGGATAAATTTGAAATACTGTTATATGTGGCTTATAACCTGATGCAGGACGAGAGAGGCAAACCGTACAGGCAGGATGGCTTTATAAAGGTCATAAAGGATAACGGAGTCCTTGACCCTGTCATGGTAAACGGGGAGTGGATGTATGATTTTACCAGGGAAAAGCTGGATGCCGTCTACAGGGCGGTTATGCAGGGCTATGATCTGACCTTCAACGATAAGCTGGAAATTCTTTCCCAGAGGATATTCGAAATCTATAAGGGGTTCGGCGCTGTGGATGCCCTGTTCGATACGGGGATTGATGAGGTCGATGCCGGCCTTTCGGGAATACCGAAGGACGGATACGATATTTCTAACAGCGCCAAAAACCTTACGTATACGTATCAGTCCATCTGGCTGATGGTAGGGGGAGTCAAGCTGCGCATGTCCTGCCTTTCCTTTGGCAGCCAGGAAGAACTTGTGAGGGTGGTCAACAATATCTATAAATATGGCGCCAACAAAGTGTTGAGCAAAAAATCCGGATATGTTGTCTCCACTATGAAAAACGGATCCCGTATTGTGGTCATGAGGCCGCCTTTTGCAAATACGTATGCTTTTTTAGCCAGGAAATTTGATTCGACGCCAAGCATAGCCCCTCAGGATCTGATTGTGGGAAATAATGCGGTCATTCCTCTTACTTTGCTTAAGTGGCTGATCAAAGGGCAGAGAAATATAGGGATAACGGGGGCACAGGGGACAGGGAAATCCACCATGCTCAAGTCCCTGATCCGTTTTATCGACCCGTCGCTTTCACTGCGGGTACAGGAAATATCGGCAGAGCTGAACCTAAATTATGCGTATCCCAACCGGAATATCATTGCCCTCCAGGAGACGGAAAGCATCAAATCCCAGGAAGGACTTAACTTCCAGAAAAAGACGTCCGGGGATGTGAATATTATCGGTGAGGTTGCAGAGGCAGCCCAGGCAAACTTTGTAATACAGACAGCCATGGTGGCATCCCTTTTTGCGATGTTTACCCATCATGCCAAGACAGCGGTTGATTTTGTGCTGGCAATCGCCAATAACCTGCTTGACCCGGAAGTGGGGATTTACAGGGAGAAGAAAGAAGCCGTAGAGATGGCGGCCAAGATACTCCATATAGACGTGCATCTTGAGAACAGGAAAGGTCACAGGTACCTGGAGAGGATTACGGAGATCATTCCGGTATCGGAGATGAAATACCCTTCCGATGTGGACAGGGGCGCCACCCATGAGGAAGACGAGAAGGAGTTCTTTAAAAGGGTTACGGACAGGGATCTGTTTGAAACGCGGGATCTGGTATCCTATGTGAACGGAGAATTCGTTCTAAAGAACCTCCCTTCCGACGAGATGACAGATGAGATCAGGAAAAAGCTGACATTGGAGGAGGAGGCTGAGTTTGACAGGGATATGAGGATGTTAAGGTCGATAAGGCGCATGCCCGTCAAGAGTGATATTTTTGGCAGGAAACCCAGAGTCATTGATCCGGATCTGTATGAGAGGGGTGCTGTAGAGATGTAAAAAGGAGAAGATGCAACATGGAAGACTACAAAAATTACATAATTATGGCGCTCTTATATCTGGCTATCATTTTTGCGGTTTATTTCGTATATGAGACTGTCCGGAAAAGAAGGGTGGCTGTGATCAACAAAAGCAGCCATATAAACGGGCGCGGGAAGAATAAGCTCTATTTTTTTTACCGGTTATTCAGGGCAGCGCCAGGCATACGGAAAACATTTTCAAGAGTGATTGCCAATACGGAGTCCGTATACCCGTCAGACCAGATGTCAATTAACAAAGAAGCAACAAAGATTATGCTGAAATCCACAGGGTTTGCTGCAGTCATTATGGCAGCATCCGTTATCCTGTCCAGAGGCGATCTCTGGTATCTCCTTATGGGAGTCATGACTTCGCTTGTTATTTTCCACCACAGCATAAGCAGCACTTTCCAGAAAAAGGAGTATGAACTGTTAGAGCAGCTAAAGGATTTCCTTTCCTGTGTACGGCACCATTACATGAACAGGGCGATTGTGGAGGATGCGGTGGAAGATACGCTGGATGAGATCCCGTATGAGATCAGCTTGCATATTGCCAGGATACACGAGATACTTGTATCCCCTATTGTGGAGGAAAAAACGGAGGAATATACATCGACCTCTCCCAACCGGTTTCTGCTCCTGCTGCTTTCGATCTGTACGTCTTCAAAGGAGTACGGGGACAGTGACGGTAATTTCCTTAACTCCCTCAGTTATCTGAAAGAAGAGATTAACACGGAAAAGCTCAAGCAGGACAAGATCAGATATGCCTTTTCCACATTGACGGGGATATGCCTGTGTGTCGTTTTCTTTTTAAAGCCGGTGGAAATCTGGGCGATCTCCAATATGCCGGAGCTGCGCTCCTTTTACGGAGGCATGGCGGGCAAGGCGCTTATGGTCGCGATCTTCCTCTTATGCTTCGCTTCTTATTATCTTGTAGATGTCCTTAAGGAAAGCAGACGTGGGGAAATAGTAAAGCAGAATATCTGGTCAAGGGTAGCCGCCAGGCCGGTGATTTCACCGGTGCTGAACAGGGTGGTAAACAAGAATTATCTTAAGGCGAGGCGGCTGAATGAGGATATGAAAGAGGTAGGGGATCAGACAGGCCCCAAGGCTTTTCTTGCCAAGCAATGCGTTTTTGCGCTGGCGGCATTTCTGTTCGTCAATGCCACGGTATTGATCTCCACTATTGAGGAAAAGCTGACGATGCTTGGGGATTATGTGGCTGAATTTGATGACGCGGTAGTACCCAATGAAAGGTATCTGCAGATCATGCAGGAGGCGTCTAAAGATTATGCACTGCGGTACAGGCATCTGCCGGCAGGGGAGCTTGATGAGGATATGCTGGCCGCTGAATTAAGGGAATCCGGGACAATACAAAACCAGATTTATTCTGAAATAGTGGCGCAGGAGGTGGTCAGGGAGCTGACAAAGTATAAAAATACCTATTTCAAATGGTATATGGTACTGGCCGCGCTGGCACTGTCTGTGGCTGCCTTCCAGGTGCCGAAATGGTATCTGATATTCAAATGCAGGGTTTCCTCTATGAATAAGGAAGAGGAGGTAAACCAGTTCCAGACGCTGATACTGATCCTAATGCATGCAGACGGCATCAGGCTGGACGCCATCCTGGAGTGGATGGAAAGGTTTTCGTATTCCTTCAAGGCGACCCTGGAGGAATGTATCATTAACCTTGAGAGCGGGGAGCGGGCGGCGCTTGAGCAGATGCAGATGTCAGAGGAAAATAAATCTTTTCAGCGTTTTGTGGACTGCCTTTTTGCAATTGATGAGACCGATATTAAGACAGCATTTGCAGAGCTGGCAACTGACAGGGAATATTCGCTGAAAGAGAGGGAGCGCAAAAATGACCAGAATACGGAGCAGAAATCCATGGCGGCGCGGACGATAGCTTTTGTTCCGTTTACAGTCCTTCTGGCAGGTTATTTGTTAGGGCCGATGCTGGTCATGGCCGTCCGGATGATCTTCGCCATGGACTTCACAATTTAGCATTGGGCAGGTTGAAAGCCCGTAATCGTCTATTAAACAAGAATAAGAACAGGAGAAAATTTATGTCAGGATCATTAAGAGATTTTTTGAAAATTGCAGGCGTTGTTATTGTTACTCTGGCTCTTTTGTCAATCCTTTTCCTTGGGCTGCAGAAAGCCACCGGCTTTACCAATAAGGCATACTCTAAAATTGACAGTATGAGCCAAAGCGTTGAGGAATCCGATTATACAAGGTATGACGGCGCCCTTATATCAGGCACGGAGGTGATCGCCGCAATTAAATATTTCCAGCAGGACGGGGCGATCTGTATAGAAGTAAATAATGGATATACCACAACCAATTATGTATGTGCAGATGAAACCCTGGCGGCCCCGTCAACGGCCAAAATATCCGATGCCCAGAATAAAAACGACCTTAATAAGTATATCAACCCCAATGCCAAATACCTTGGCGAATGTGTGAGAGATACGGCGAATAACCTGATCGTGGCGGTCAAGTTTACGGTTCAGGGCGGAACGACGCCTTAAGGGAAAGGAGCGGGGAGGCTGCGACGGAAAAGCAGCTCCCCGCAGGAAGAAAAGAGGTGCTTTGTGAAATCAGCGTTTGAGCCGTTCCTGATCGGCATGGAAGTGTTTGTTTTCTGTATGGCAGTGTCTGTCCTTTTTTTGTTTATCACAAGATATTCGGATTATGAAAAGGCTGTAAATACAGAGGTAAACAGGAAAATAGACATTGGAACATCTGCAGAAGGGGTTGGGGAAGAAAGCCGGACATATATCCGGGGAGCTTCGGTCATATCAGAGATTTACGGGTATGACGGGTCATTGTGGGTGAAAGTCAATTCCATAGTGCTAAACGACATACAGACACCGACCGGCGAGCCATTCTTTGAGTACATAAGGAAGTATGGGAACGACAGTGTGATGAATCTGGTATCCATTACAGGCCGGTATAAAAAGGAATGCCTTATGGACAATCAGGGAAATATCACAGGAATTTGGTACACATTAGTATAGACAACGGGAAAGAGATATTTTTATGTTTGATGAATTGATGACGCCAATCACCTATTTGGTCGGTATTGTAGTGCTGTTCATAGCCGTAGTCGGAATCTATTCTGCGAAGCTGGACAGTAATGCCCAGACCTATTGTAATGATGTAATTGAGGAGTTTGTTGACAGATCAAGAGCCAGCGGCTATATCTCGGCAGAGTCTTATCTTGAGATGATGCGGAAAGTTAACAGTACGGGGAATTTATATGAAGTGGATATAACGCATCAGTCAAGGACTTCGGTTCCTTATGTAGACGCGTCGGGAAACGAAGTATATGGGAAATATGCGGAATCTTATAATGCCTATTACAGGGATGAAATACTGGGCGTTTTATTCCCTGACGGAAATTCAGGGTACGGAAACTATCCTTTAAAAAAGGGAGATTATCTGAAAGTCAGTTTTTCCCTGAGGGAGCCTACCCTTGGGGGCAGGATGCTCTGGTTCGTCACACGAAAAGACATAAAGACAATATCCGGTTCCTATGGCGGCTATGTGGGAAGCACGGAAGAAAATGGGATTATGTAAGCCGTTTTACAGCTTCATTCGGGGAGAGTTGTCTAAAAAGGAGAAGAGTATGCAGATAAAGGGACATGCGGTCAGCGAACTTTTTACCATCAGGGATACAACGCCAGGGCAGATCACGATATGGATTATGGTTATCATGCTTCTGGCATTTTACATCCTTTACCAGCTTACCTGTTTATTCTGGGCGATGAAAAGGGTGAGTCAACTGAAGAAATGGGAGGAATATATAAAGAAAGGCCGGGCGGAGGGAGGGGGAATATGAAGTCACGGTTTAGGGGGAAAGCGGCAGTTATCCTGCTTGTAGCGATAGAAGCCCTGTTTTTGTCAGGATGCGACGTTGAATTATTTGAGGACAAGAGCGCCCGGTACCAGCCTAAGGCGGTGGAAAGGGGAAGCCTTCTTGATGATAAGTATTATGTAAAGGACGGGACGAAATTTTATCTTGTACATAGAGCCGGAATGTCAAGTGAAGGACAGGAGCTTGACGCATCCAAATCGGCATGGACTACGCTGGATGATACGTTGATCCCCAATTATTACCGCAACGAGTTCCTGGCAAGATCGGAGCCGGAGGTAGATACCGGGACGGTTCTGCTGGAAAGGTACAGGGACTGCGGATACTGCCTTGGCATCCATGGGGCATCCTATGAAAACGGATATATAGCCCTGCAGGTTTCCGATAATATTGTGCCCAAAACCAGCGCTTATGAGGAGCTTTATAATAAATACAGCGATCATATTATGATTGAGAGCATCAATGGGCAGATGGTTAGTGAAGGGATGGTCAATGAAGCAGGAGTCATAACAGGCATGGAGAAGGATGCTTATTATGACGTTTCTTTTTATGCCGGCACTTATTACGGAAGCTGTAAGATAAAAGCAGACACCCATTTTTTCCAGTCCTACGAGATATACAGCATTGGCGATCCTGCTATGACGAAAAACGGGTATCTTTCCCTTCAGCTCCCCGAAGATTTAAAAAGCGGATATTACAGGGTTGACGGGAAGGGGTTTTTCAGGTATCTGGATTTTAAAAAAGGGGACGGAGACATTTTGGCGGTGGATTACAATGTCCCCTATTATGGCTCAGAGGGGGATCAGATAGCAGCATATTCGCAGCAGTATGTATTTTTTCTGGAAGCAGCTTCAGCAGAGGCCTCCGTACATGCTGTGTTTGACCCAAAGACGGTTACGAATCCGGCAGGAATGGTCAAAATGCTGGTGACCTCCCCAGACGGCAAACAGATGACGGTCGATGCCGCGAAGGAAGACGGCGAAGTGTTTTGCAATATACAGGAGTTTTGCCCTGGAAGATGGACGGTCAATTTGTCGCCGCAGAGCATGAAGGTTTTGGATGTGAGTGTAGAGGCGAATGAACCGGTGGCGGAGGCGGCCACAGACGTTTTTGCCCTGCAGTTTGAGGAAGATAAAACGGGCGTTGTTATTACGGTAGATTATGAAGGCGAGGGCATTGTCAATGCACAGGTAGTAGGGCCGGACCGCCAGAGCTATACCATGATAAAAGAAACAGATTTATACTGGAGCGATACACATACCCTGAAATATTCTTTTGCTTACCTTCCTGCAGGAGAGTATAAAGTGAACGTCCATCATTATCCGGATACGAAGGTTAATTCGGTAGATTATCATCTGAGAGAGGATTTGAAAAAAATATCAATCATTACAGTGGAGGAGTAGGCGGCGTTGAAAAAAGCAGTTCTGTTATTGATCTTGGCGGTGGTCATGCTGCAGATAACATCATGCGGGGAAAATTCCATGTATCGGTCAGGGAAAAATGGTTATACAAATGTCAGTGCGGTGAAGGGAGTTTCCTTTGAACTGGTGTCTCCGGTCGTGCGCAATGCCACTGCGATCACCAATATTTCCGAGGAAATGTATTTTGAGCCCGCACAGACCTACCTTTATAAGGACGGAGAGAGCGAGTATTTCCTGTTCAATATCAGTTCTATTGTATGTATTGTCCAAAAAGGGACGAATTTTGGATTTTCCGAAGCAGAGGATAAGATGGCGGCGCTAAAAGAGGGGAATATTCTCGGAGTCTTTTTCACAAGCCCTGAAAAGAAGCTGGATTATAAGGAATCTGTGCAGAAAGATGTCTACAAGATAATAGCGACTGCTACCGCACAGGTATCCATCACGCCGGAGCTTTATAACGATTTTGCAGGGAGGCTTGCAGTCATCTATGATGGGGAAACGGAATGGGCTTTTTTTGTTGGCTCTATCGGTGAAGATTACCATGACCTAGACAAGGACTTAAGAAAAACCCTTGATTATATGGCGGCAGCCTTTACTTTGTATGAAAAGCCGGAGGAAGAGGAAGAGAAAACGCCTCCGGTTTCACTGGGAGGGGAAGAGGATGTTCCGGAGATGGAGAAAGATACGGATGATGAAGGACTGCCGCAGGAAAAAGAGGAGGTTAGTCTGCCCGAGGGGGATAACAGGAAAAAAACTGTAGCGCTAGACAATCAGAAAAGGACGGTCCGGGAAAGCCCCAAGGCATACTATTCGGATATTTATGATCTGCTCCCATTGGGGAAAATGGGATATGCAGGCGTATATGAGGACGGGCAGTATCAAAATATAGTGGTCAGGGCGGATAAGGTATACCGGGGAGAGGAAGCCGAGAATATCATAAAAAATGCCGGTGCGTTCTTCCCTCCGGGGGAGGGCTGTTCCTGGCATGCAGTGCATTATGTGACAGACGCTTCGGACGGTAGCGGGCATGGCTATGTCAATGTCAGGCTGAGAGGGATGGACGGGGAAAACTTGAAATTCCGGGGGATTGAGTATACGCAGAGAACCTACGACATTCCTGTTTCAGATACGGAGTTCTACAGCTTTTATGCGGTGCCAAATGGCTGCAGGGAATATGTGCTTGAGATGGGGGAGGGAGACGGGAAAGGGGAAGAAGCAGTGAGTTCGTATTATGGGGTCAGGTTTGGGTATGGGGGAGCGTACAAACCAGCACCGAACGAAGTACGGGCTTTTACCCCACTCTCACTTCTCCCAGAGCAAGAATAAATGTTCTCCATTGGAAATCCTCTGGTAAATCCTGGCCGATAGGGTACTTATCCACAATGCATAGCAGAACAATTCCCCTCCCATTTCAAGCAAAGAAATCCTATCGGGCGCTCGTCCAAAAAGACGAAAAAACATAATTGCTCTGTGCTTTCTCTGATATATTTCTCCCGCGCATCAGGGATCCAAACCATTCCGGCGGGGATTCCAGTATTTGCCTGGAAATCATCATTTTCTCTGATCCCTCAATCAGCTCTTTAGCGTCCGCCTTTAGCACTGAAATTTACCACCACCTTTAGCGGATTGCCCGGGGCGCGGGTGTGTGCTCTCTGTGACAGTTATTCTTTCTGATTTTAACAGTGAGTAATAACAGGCATCACAAATTCCCTGATTATTCCAGTCCGAACTGCGTAAAGTTCCTTCATATTTCATTCCACACTTTTTCATAACCTTACCCGAATTGGGGTTTCGCGGGTCATGCCTTGCTTCGATTCTGTTTACATCTACCATCTCAAAGAGGAAATCCATAACGGCATTTAATGCTTCCGAAGTAATCCCTTTATGCCACCGTGCCTTTCCAATGCAATATCCGATATGCACCGCGGACACATCTTCCTTCATATTTACTACGCTGATGCTTCCAATCGGCCTGTTTCTCCTGTCCTTTAGTACGATCGCCCACTGATAGTAGCTTTCATTGGAATATGAATTTATCCAATCTTTTATCACATTCCGGCTCACTTCCGGACTTGCGTGGGTCGGCCACATCAAATATTTGGTAACCTCATCATCTGACGCCCAGTTTTGATACATCGCACAGGCATCTTCATTTTCAAATCTTCTTAAAATCAACCGCTCCGTTTCCAACCGCCTGGTTCCACAATGTTTCATAGATCATATCCTCCCTGAATTTAGTTACAATTCAGCGTCCAGCTATAGTTGATTTAACAAATTGTGTTTTGCCAAAAGAAATACTATTTTACCTGCCCATCATGATACTCATTGTTCCCCTTTAAGATGCCATCTATTTTTGTTTTCAATTCCGGGAGGTCATGCTGTATAGTGATCCATGCTGACTGGCAATCCAGATTTGAATATTGATGTGCAAAAATATCCCTGATTCCACACCATTCTTTCCACGGAACAGATTTTTCCTGTATTCTCAATTCTTCTGATATTACTTTGCATAACTCCCCTATCTGCAAAATACACATACAGCAGGCAT